>JBBUAE010000019.1:0-3148 GCA_038061005.1 Patescibacteria group bacterium
ATCGGCACCACCACTCCCGTATCTACTCTATCCATTCAGGGTTCTCTTTGTGTCAGAAGCACTGGTTCATGCGGTGTTGGTGCGGGAGAGATTTATACCACCGGTGGCAACGTGGTCAGTATTGACTTGGCGGAAAATTATCCGACCAAAGACGAATCCATTGAGGCGGGCGACGTTGTGTCCTTGTCTCCGGATACCTTGTCCTACCTCGCACCCGGTTCAGACAGCAAATATGAAACGATCGGGACCTTGATCAAAGCGCAAAAAAATCAGGACCATTATTTTGCCCCGCTCGGCATCATCTCCACTAAGCCCGGTATACTCTTTGGTTATGATATAAAAGATGTGCCAGTCCGGCCGGTGGCTTTGTCCGGCCGCGTGCCGGTCAAAGTTTCGACCGAAAATGGCCCGATTAAAATTGGCGATCATTTAACCACCTCTTCCTTAGCCGGCGTGGCGATGAAAGCGACTACGAGTGGCATGATGATCGGAGTGGCAATGGATAATTTTGACGGCAGCAGTTACATCTCTCAAGCGACAATCGGAAGCTCGACCGAAGTGTCGATTGGAAAAGTGACTGTCTTTACCAATCTTGGTTATGCTCGCCTGACGCCGGAGATTAAAAATGGCGAGATTGTCTATACTGACAAAGAATTATGGACAGTTGATATTGCAACGGGGCAAATCAAACCATTAGCTGGATTAGATTTGAATAATTTTGATCTGACTAATGTGCGCGCTATCAAAAGTGCTTCCGGTAATTGGAGCGTGGATGAAAATGGCGTTTTGACGGTCAAAGAAATCCATACGGAAAAACTGTGCTTGGGCGAGACCTGCCTAACGGAAAATCAATTAAAAACTTTACTGCAAACGGCCAATGTTTCGGCTAGCGCTCCTTCCTCTTCTACTCCTCCCGTCATCTCACCAACCCCGACCCCGACAGCCACTCCACTAACCAGTGGAGGAGGTGTAACCACTCCAACTCCAACGCCGGATATTTCCCCTACCCCCACCCCAACCGCTTCACCGACCACCGGCGGGGGAGATACTCCTACGCCCACGCCTACCCCTGATCTAACCGCTACCCCTATTCCTTCCGATTCTCCCACGCCAACTCCCAACCAGACTATTACCCCTTCCCCTTCCGATTCTCCCACCCCAACGCCAGATATTTCCCCCACTCCCGGTCCAATAGACACTCCAGCGCCTAGCGATCCTCCCGTTTCCACCCCGGTTGATCCTCCCGCTCCACCAGCTCCGACTGCTCCTACTGACTCGACAGCTCCTGCCCCCTAGCGCGCATAAACAAAGTCACTTGGGAGTTTCACTCCCAAGTGACTAATAATCAATTATGCCAAACAGAAAAAGTCCATTGGAAAATAATGAACTTTATCATATTTACAATCGCGGAATTGACAAACGCGTAATTTTTGAAAACGAGGATGACCTAAAACGATTTATCCAAAGTATGTTAGAATTCAATGGTCAAGAAATCATCGGCAGTCTATATGAGAATTCTTTTGTAAAAACAAAAACCACTCAACTTGGGAGTGAAACTCCCAAGTTGGTAACTATCATTAATTTTTGTTTAAATCCTAACCATTTCCATTTTACTTTGAAGCAAGATTCCGATCGGGGCATTGAAAAATTTATGCACAGACTTGGGACGGGCTATACAAATTATTTCAATAATAAGAATCATCGATCGGGGTCTCTTTTTCAAGGAGTGTTTAAATCGGTTCATGTTAATGACAATAATTATTTACTACATTTAAGTGCCTACATAAATTTAAATGACCGAATTCATCAACTTGGGAGCGAAGCTCCCAAGTTGGAGAGTTGGTCAAGTTGGAGTGAATATTTGGGTGGGCCATTAGGTGGAGCGCAAAAGGAGTTTGGTCTGATTTGCGACACGGGGGTTGTTTTGGATCAGTTTAAGAGTCAGGCGGAATATCGAGATTTTGCAAAAGAATCCCTAGAAACCAGCTTGGAGGAAAAACTAGAAAAGAAGGAACGAGAAGCTTTATGGCTGGAATGATTACTTGGGAGCGAAGCTCCCAAGTAATTAAAAATCCCCCGACCGTCTCATATTTTTGAGCGATCGGGGGAATCATTATTCATACTCATTCCATGTTTCAGCATCGACGGCGTTGGGAAAAAGAGCAATGAGCTTATTATAAAACACCCCTAGTGAGACACGGGCAGCGATCGAATCACCGCCTACATAGATGGTGGAATCCTTCGCCAGATCTTTCCGAATGCCGTTGGCCCAAGCCTCGGCGAGTTTTTCGGCTCCGAGGTCGTTAGGATGGACGCTGGAGTCGCCGGAATTCCAGTCTTTCCAGTACGGGGAAAACGCATCGTACACATAGATAACTCCGTTCCCGGATGTCTCTGCTCTGTCGTGAATCTTCGTATTCATCCGAGGTAATTTTCCTGGGACGTCCAATCCTAACCAGTATGGCCATTGGTTAATCACTTCGGCTACCACCGGGGTCATTTCTTGAAAATACAACTTAACCCCGCAGGTCTCCGCGTAGATAGTGAACTGATTGAGATAGTAGGAGTATTCCGTCCAAAAACCTGGCGGGTCGTTGGCTCCAGAAAACCACTTGATGTCATTGATGCCGCCCTCAATGATCCAGACGTCCGCATGATTTTGCGGCGTTTGATTCGCTTTGAGGTTGGCTAAGATCATCTGAAGCGTCGCTCCACCTTGGGCGCGAATTGTCACGGAACCGGAAAACCCCTGTTTGAAAATTGTCGCGGCTGTTGTCGTGGTAGTGGTACCGGCCGAGGGTATCTTAACCACAGTGGTCACTTTACCACTACGCGCGGACACGGTTGAGAACTTATTAATTTTCATCAATTCGCTCTCGGTTTCCGCGGCGGCCAAAACAGGCAACATTAGTAACAAAAATAGACCGAAAACATTTTTCATACCACCAGCCCTCCTTTTTCATGGAATTTATCTTTCAAAGAACTAACTTGCGATTAGCTATCATTTATAACGCCTCCTGTTTGTATAATACTAGTTGCAATGCTATTTGTCAACTGTTTGACCAATGGCGGAGACAGTATCGCAAGGTCAGACCTTGCCAATACATTACTATCAACTTGGGAGTGAAACTCCCAAGTATAAAGGACA
>JBBUAE010000019.1:3248-10872 GCA_038061005.1 Patescibacteria group bacterium
CTGTCCTTTACTTTTCTATCTAGCTAGCGGCGAGATTATGTGTTGAAAAGTACTTTTCCGCCTTGAAACAACAGTGCATTATGCTAGGATGAAAATATCAATATTTTTCTAGGCCTTTTTTGATCTTTTTTGTTATAGCTCTTTGGGTCTTCCCGTTTGAAAAGCAAAACATCTCTCATTGAAAGAAACTGATTAGCGCATCAGCTTTCTTCTTTTGTTTTGCTGAATTTTATCCAAATCCTTTTAATTATTAACCCTGTTAAATAATTCGCTTCGGCGAATTGCCGCCCTGAGGCATTTAACAGGGTAAACAAAGACTATGACAAAAAGATTAACTATTGCGAATTGGATTCTGGTCACTCTCGTGACCGGGTTTCTTTTTGTCAGTCACACAGGATTAATTTACGCTGACGAAACTCCGACTCCAGCTCCGATCGTTGACAGCGTGGAAACTGTCACTCCTACTCCGACCGTTACACCCACTCCCACCCCGACTCCGGCAGAAACCCCAACCCCAACTCCCACACCAACTGATACTGCTGTCACCACACCGACTCCCACTGCCACTCCCGATACGACAGCGACTTCTACTCCGACTGCCACTCCGGATCCCAGTACTACGCCAACCCCAACCCCAGACATTACAGTGACACCAACGCCGACGATTACGCCGGATGCGTCTTCCACTCCGACCATCACCCCAACGCCAACTCCGACCCTCGCTCCCGATTTATTGGGAGGAGGAAATGACGCGAGCACAACCATTGCCACCTCAACCGCTACTTCCACGATTGAAACAAAGATGCTCGTGGCAACTTCCACGGCTTCTTCCACCAGTCAAATTTGGCGCGCTAAGTATTACCTTTACGATACTCCGCGCACCGATATGGCTGGTTGGGGTACACCGTTTTCCGATATTGAAGGCATTGATCCCGGCGATCCGCTGTCTCCAAACTGGACCAAAGATTGGTTTAGTTCCACCTTTTTCCGTAAAGAAGAAACTCAATCCCGCATCGATTTCGGCGATCACTTTACGCCTTTCGCGGGTAATACTGACCCCACGACTGATCCGGAAGCTTATATCGCCGCTCCAAACTTTGGCGCTCACTTTATGGGTATCGCCACAGTGGACACGGAGGGGGACTATCCCTACACCCTGACCTCTGATGGAGACGCCTGGTTCTATCTGGGAGGAACGCTGGACAATCGGATTCAAAGCGGCATCAAGCCAGCGGCCACTGTAACTGGAACGAAGCACTTGGTTCCGGGTCAACACTATGTTGTCCATCTTTTCTTTACGGAACGGATGGCGGTTTACCCGACTTTCTTATTTCGCTTTCTCGGGGTAACGATTGTGCCTTGCACGGATGAGGGATGCACCCCACCGGAGCTTAATCCGGACACGACTGGTCCCACCTCTCCCGTTATCACCCATTCCACTCATCAAGCCAATGCCACCTCTTCGGATCCGAGCGTTACGATATCCTGGACTGACTCAACAGATCCCAATGTAGCCGGCGCCATTACTGCGGGCCTCGCGGGCTACTCGTTTGATTGGACACGCTCACCGGATAGTGTGCCGGCCCCACCGGTTAAGGACACCGCCACCACTACGACCGATACTCTATCGGACGGCACTTGGTGGTTCCATGTTGTCGCGCTAGACAACGCGGGTAATGTGTCTTCGCCAGTTACTACCTACGGACCGATTATAATTGCATCCAGTACGACGGAAGCGAGTTTCCGTATCATCAATATCAGAGTAACCGATGTCACTTTCCAAAGTGCTATTATCCATTGGACGACGGTGAACTTTGATGACACCGGTCATCCGGCCGACAGTCGGGTTATTTACGATACGGTCTCCCATCCGGATATTTCACAAGCGGCGGCGCCCAATTTCAGTTACACCTCTTCCACCGATACTTTTGACGCCGATCCCAAAGTGGTCGAGCATGCCGTGACTGTCACCGGTCTGCTGCCCAGCACCCAATACTACTTCCGTGTTATCTCCCAGGGTTCACCGATGGTTATTAGCGGTGAATTCTCTAATGGTACCGGCGATAACGGTGGTGGCGGAGGGGGTGGCGGCACTAGTGTCACAGCGCCAACTATTCTTTCTTCTACCATTGCCATTAACGCGCCAAGTTGCACCACGACGGAAGCCATTACCTGGAGCGCTTCATCTGTTACTGGTTCTAGCAGTTTAGCTGGCTACTCTTTCGTCTGGGATCATCAAGCCGGAACTGTGCCCGACAATACGGTTGATACCACCGATGCCGGCCTAACCACAAGCTTCACCCAAACTTTGACTCCCGGAACCTGGTTCTTCCATATCAAAGCACTGGATACGAATGGCGATGTCTCAACTGTGACTAATTATGGACCGATCATCATTAATGCCGCTGGTAATTGCGAAGGCGGATTTATCACCCAGCCCTCACCGACGCCCACTCCAACTCCCACTCTGGGTGGTGGTGGTGGTGGAGGCGGTAGCGGAGGTAGCGGCGGAGGCGGTGGTTATGTCACAACTCCAACTCCTACCCCTCTCGATTTGCCGGCTAATTGCCAACCTTACCTGCGCAAATTCATCCATCTTGGCTGGGATAACGATCCGGTGGAAGTGCGAAAACTTCAATCTTTCTTAAAAGATTTTGAAGGCTTCAGCAATCTGACCGTTGATGGTGTCTATAAGCAAGATGATTATGAGGCGGTTAAGGTCTTCCAAACACGTTATAGTTTGGACGTCCTGAATCCTTGGGGCATCAGCGATCCCACCGGCTTTGTCTTTATCACCACTACGCTTAAGATCAACTACCTCTATTGCGGGGTATCAAACCGGATCACGCTTAATCTGCGAAACTATTATCCGGCCGGAGATGGTCCTTCCTACCAGGGGCTCGCGGTGAAACCGCCAAGTGAAGTGTCCGGCACTTCAACTGTTCTGGCTGCCGCTACAACCTCCAGTTTGTCTGCCGGTAATGTCGGCACAACGACGGGAGCGGGAAGCCGGTTCCAAACTGCCGCTCTGGCGTTCTTAGGGACACTGGCTAAACCGTGGATTTGGATCCCTCTGCTTCTCCTCGTTGTTTTGGCTATTCTCTGGAACATTAATCGCGAATCCGATGATAATGATCCAGACAATGATAAAGATGAAGCGGAAATAGCTTAGCTCTAAAACATATAAAATCCCTCATCCGCTTTGGGTGGAGAGGGATTTTATGTCGTAACTTAAAATCTTTTTGTCCCGCGTAAATTCTATGCTAAAATCACTTTGCATTACGAAACTCGTTGAAATCATAGTTTTTGAGAGACATTGCGCCGGCTGGCGAGCCGAGCATAGCAAAAAATCAGCAGATTTTTATGCGTGTCTAGCAAAAACTTGTGATGAGAAAGAGTTTCGTAATGCAAAGTAAAATCGAAGAGTTCCCTTTAAAAATTAAATCAAATGTACGGTCATGATTAAAGAAGTGCTCGGACTGTTTCTTTTGTTTCTGGTGATGGGACTGTTGGTCTCATTCCAACTTACTAATTCTCAAGTAATGCCCAAAGAACCGGCTAGTTCTTCTTATGCCCGTTAAAACTACGTCCACTAAAAAGCTCTTTCCGCAGGCGAAAAAAAATGTCTCACTCGCTCCTTATACCACTTTCGGTTTGGGTGGTCGAGCAGAATATTTACTGGTCACCAGGGATCCGCAGAAAGTGGTTACTGCCATCCAAACGGCTAAGAAAAATAACTTCCCTTACTATTTAATGGGAGGAGGGAGTAATATTATTTGCAACGATCAATCCACCATCAAAGGGCTAGTCGTGGTCTATGACGATCGGAACGGTTCATCACCGGTGGAAATCCAGACGAAGGGTAGAACTATTACCTGCGCTTGTTGTTTGCCTTTGAGTAAATTAGTGGCACTTTCTATTGCCAAGGGTTTTGCCGGCTTGGAATCTTTAACGGACATTCCCGGGACGGTGGGTGGCGCGCTGGTCGGCAATGCCGGCGCTTATGGTCATGCTATTGCCGAAACACTAGATTCCGTCTTGATTTTTGATGGCTTACCGGCGCGCCGCACTTCCTCCTCCGCTAAAGCTTTGAGGGACAAAACGGCGAAGCAAGAAAAAACAAAACGGTGGATCTCGCGGCCAGAATGCCAGTTTTCCTACCGCGACAGTATTTTTAAGAGAAAAAATTACGCTCTGCTCTCGGCTAAGTTTAAATTCAACCAAGGGGATAAAAAAGATTTGCAAAAAATGGCTGCGTCCATAACGGCCGACCGCTTAGTGAAGTATGGCCACAGCAAAAGCCCGGGCAGTTTCTTTAAAAACATCCTAGTCTCTAAGGTGAGCAAAAAATCTTTAGCCCTTGTTGATCAAGCTAAAATCATTGACGGCAAGATTCCCACCGGTTATCTGCTGGCGACGGTCGGGGCCAAGGGAATGAAATTGGGAGGTCTAAAAATTGCTGATTACCACGGCAATCTGATTATCAATCAGGGTGGCGCCACTTTTCGCGATGTAACCAATCTCGTCAAAATCTTGAAAGACCGCGTCTATACCAAATTTGGCATTAAGCTAGAGGAAGAAGTTCGGTACATGATATAATCTTCAGTATGAAATATCTTCCTACCATCGGACTGGAGATACATGCGGAGTTAGCTACTAAAACCAAAATGTTTTGCCGGTGTCTGAACGATCCGGAAGAAAAACAACCCAATGTTAATATTTGTCCGATCTGTCTAGCCCATCCCGGGACCTTGCCAGCAATCAATCAGGCAGCGGTAAAAAGCGTCTTGCGAGTCGGTCTGGCTCTCGGCGCTAAGTTGGAGAATTTTACCGAATGGGATCGCAAGAACTATTTTTACCCCGACATCCCCAAGGGCTATCAGATCAGCCAGTATAAATATCCGCTTGTAACCGGTGGCAGTCTTGATGGCGTGGCCATTACGCGCGTACATCTGGAGGAAGACACGGCTAAATCTTTGCACGACCAACATGATGATCACAGTGTTGTGGATTTTAATCGCGCCGGCGTGCCGCTCATGGAATTGGTGACGGAACCGGTGATAGGAAGCGCGAAACAGGCGGCCGATTTTGCCAAAGAGCTACAGTTGCTTTTGCGTTATTTAGGTGTATCGGAAGCTAGTATGGAAAAAGGGCAGATGCGGGTGGAAGCGAACATTTCTATTCGGCTTGCCCGATCAGACAGTCAGTCTGATTTAGGGCCGGATGGTAAACCTGTCCTAGGTCTAAACGCTGAAAGCGTCGGCCGAACGGGTAAACCCGTTTTAGGCACCAAGGTGGAAGTAAAAAATCTGAACTCTTTTCGCTCGGTAGAGCGGGCGATTTTGTATGAATTGAAGCGACAGGAAGAAATTTTAGAGAAGGGCGACCAGCTTGTCCAAGAAACGCGCGGTTGGGATGAAGAAAAACAAATTACTTTTTCCCAGCGCGAAAAAGAATCATCTCACGATTACCGTTATTTTCCCGATCCAGATTTGCCCAAGCTTTATTTAAGTGAAATTGAAGATTTTAAAAATTTAACAGAAACTTTGCCGGAATTGCCGTGGCAGAAACGCGATCGTTATCGCGCCGATTACGGTCTTAAAGATGAAGATACTAAATCGTATATCATAGACGCCGAGCTCGGCAAATTCTTTGACGATATGACGAAACTCTTGGAAGGGAATAAGGACTTGATCAAACTAGCTTCCAATTACCTGACCTCGGACTTTCTTGGCATCCGCAAAACCAACTTGGAAGCGAAGCTCCCAAGTGAGCAGGATTTTGCCGAACTGATTAAAATGGCAGCCGCGGGCGATGTCTCCTCGCGCGGAACTAAAGATATTTTGGCGATACTGGTAACAACCGGCGGCCATCCGCGCCAGATTGCCAAAGAGAAAGGTTTGATCCAAAAACACGACGAAAGCGAAATTCTGGCGCTGGTAGAAAAGGTGATCGCGACTAACCCTAAAGTCTTTGAGGACTACAAAGCTGGCCACGACAAAGCCCTGCAATTTTTGATCGGACAGGGGATGAAAGAATCCCAGGGTTCGGCCAATCCGGAGATTTTAGCCAAATTGTTTGCCAACAAAAAAATTTGATATACTTATTCCATGGTAGTAACAGTTAAATTTAATTAAACATAAATTTTTTTAATTTTTTTATCTTATGGCTCAAGTAAAAGTAGGGATTAACGGCTTAGGCCGCATTGGCCGGGCGTTTCTAAAGTTAGCGGTTAAAAGAGACGATCTTAAGATTGTGGCGGCCAACGATTTGGGTGATATTAATAATTTTGCTTATCTGCTTAAGTATGACAGCGCTTATGGTCGGTCTGGCTTGGATGTTAAAACAGCAGACGGCAAGCTGATTGTGAACGGACAAGCCATACAATTCTTATCCGAAAAAGATCCTGGTAAACTGCCGTGGGGTGAACTCGGAGTTGATGTGGTGGTGGAATCCACCGGTATTTTTGACGATTACCAGAAAGCTAAAGCGCATCTTGATGCCGGAGCCAAGAAGGTGGTAATTACGGCGCCGGTTAAGGGCGAGCCGGTGCCAGGTATTGCTTCAGCTACGATTTTGATGGGAATTAATGATGACAGATTAGCTACTTGCCAGATCACTTCCAATGCTTCTTGTACCACCAATAGTGTGGCGCCGATTATCCAAATAATGACAGAAACGGTCGGAGTCAAAAAAGCGATTTTAAACACGATTCACGCTTATACGGCGACCCAAAAAATCGTGGACGGGCCGGACGCCAAAGACTTTCGTCGTGGGCGAGCAGCGGCCCAAAATATTGCTCCATCTTCAACCGGAGCAGCGACGGCGGTTGGTCAAGTGATTACTGATCTAAATGGTCTCTTTGATGGTATTGCCCTTCGGGTGCCCGTGGTGACTGGTTCAGTTTCCGATATTACTTTTATTGCTAATCGGCCGACAACCAAAGAGGAAATCAACGATATTTTACGCCAAGCGTCCGTTGACCAACGTTGGCAGGGACTATTTACCGTTACAAACGAGCCACTGGTTTCCACCGACATTATTGGCAATACTCATGCCTCCATCGCTGATTTGGAAATGACCCGGGTGGTGGGCGGGGACTTGGTAAAAATTCTAGCCTGGTATGACAATGAGATGGGGTATACCCACACACTGATTGAACATGTGGTAAAAACTGGTCAATCATAAGGTTAATTTTAGTCCCTTTTTGTGCATTGCGCCGGTATCAAATACTGGTACAATTAATGTTAGTGCGTCGAACCATTGATCTTTTGCGTTAATAGATCTTATGATCTATGCCAAAAGTTTTAATCATTGAAGACGATCCCCAACAGCTCCATCTTTACGTTACGGCTTTTAGCCACCGCGAATTTGTCGTGGAAGAAGCGGCTAACGGTCCGGAAGGTCTAGCCAAGGCGGCAAACGAGAAGCCAGATGTTATCTTGCTAGATTTATTACTGCCCGGCATGAGTGGTTTTGAAATCTTGGAACGGTTAAAGGCCAAACCCGAGACAAAAGATATTCCGATTGTGGTGATGAGCAATTTGACCAAGAAAGATGTGGATCAGGACGCTTTAAACAAGGGGGCTAAAATTTTTCTGTCAAAAGCCGAGTACGTACCCAG
>JBBUAE010000020.1:0-1642 GCA_038061005.1 Patescibacteria group bacterium
AGTATTTGTCATTTTAGCATATTTACCGGGTATTTGTTAAAATAACTGATAATTACACTTAATAATATATTTTATGATCAATAAATTAATCAGGTTTTTTGATAACTTAGAAGATCGGGTGCGTAGGTTTTTAAGCCCCTACCCTATTGTCTACGCTTTCATTGCCGGCGCCGCCATCATTCTTTTTTGGCGAGGCATTTGGGGAGTGGCTGACACTTACGAACTTTCCAGCTGGTCTTCCATTGTTTTAGGAGCTCTCCTGTTGCTGGTCTCGGGTGTTTTTGTCTCCTCTTTCATCGGCAATCATATTATTATCTCTGGCATTAAGGGAGAAAAGAAAATAGAGGAAAAAACCGCCGAGGAAATCGCTTCGGAGGAATCAGTCCTCAATAAGATTATCCGAAAACTGGATAAACTGGAGAAAGATATTGAGGAAATAAAGGGAAAAAATAATCGTTAAATTTCTATCTTAAAAAATTGAAGGATGCAGAAAAAAAGGCCGGGCGTGAGCAGCGCGCGGCCTAAAATAAGAAAAAGGGGGAGCAAGAGAGGATAAAGACTAACCCAGTTTTAATTGATGCTCATAAAAATAGCCAGGGACGCCCCTAAGGCCTACCAAACGAACCCCGCAGGATGGGCAGTCGCTAACCGCGATGACCAAGTGTGACCTGCCGTCATGTAGCTTGCCATCCTGACTTTTGACCTGGTCATTCTTCGGAATAACCCTTTGCCCCACCTTCAGAGATGGGTAGACCGGCAAAGTATGACGCCGGGCTCCGGAGCAGGAATTGAATGAGGTGCGCCGAGTAACAACGGGAACTAGAGATGGAGACATTAGTCCATCCTCCTTAATAAAATTTAGAAAAATCTATCTATCTTTAACCTTAGCACTTTAAAGGTAGGGTGTAAATAGCGACAAGTTAATAACTGGTGAATTGCCATCTTGGGCTAGCGGATGTTTTTGCCCTCTTTTTTTAGCGAGGAGTTTGGGTGGAGCGCATTTTGATTGATTCAGGATTACAGGCCGTATTGGGTACCGGCGCGCTGGGCTGTCCGTGTTTGACCCAGCCGGTTTTAGTGCAAATCCAGGTATCCTCTCCCCCGTTCCACCACAAGCGCGCGACTACTACCAAACCAATCAAGATGACGAGGGTTAAAAAATACTTGATCATAGGATAATTTTATCACTAATTGTGGTAAAATGGATAGGTGCGCTAATTATCAGCTAATTTGGAGCCTGTTCAAAATCTAACCGGCTAATATAACTCAATAGGTACAAGCCTTGTCTGTTAAAATACCCAAATTCTGGCTGCAAATCATTCATCGCTCGTCAGAGTAGACGTCTACACTTTCTCGCTCTTCAAGATTTTCGCTCGGAATTTGGATATTTTACCTAGGCATTAGATTTTTCACAGGCTCTTATTTTAAAATGGCTAAAGGAACAGGGATGAAGAAAGAAGTTAAGAAGCCCAAGAAAGCTAAGAAGAAATAGTTCTTCTCGACAAGAGCGGCCAATTGGCCGCTCTTATTGGATAATAATGCTGCGGGACTTGGACTCGAACCAAGATACCATCCTCCAGAGGGATGTGTCCTACCATTAGACGATCCCGCAATTTTTATTCTGTTGTTAATTTACCTTTCA
>JBBUAE010000021.1:0-3828 GCA_038061005.1 Patescibacteria group bacterium
AAGGCGCGAGTCACCGCTTGGCGAATCCACCATGTGGCATAGGTAGAAAACTTATAGCCCTTGCGCCAGTCAAATTTTTCCACCGCCTTAAAGAGACCCAGGTTACCCTCCTGAATCAAATCCAAAAGCGATAAATCCTGGCTGCGACCGATGTATTTTTTGGCGATGGACACCACCAAGCGCAAGTTGGCGCTAGCGAGCGTTTTGCGCGCTTCTTCGTCCCCCAGCAAAATTCGCTTGGCTAAGTCTTTTTCTTCCGATGCCAAAAGAAGTTTATGTTTGCCAATTTCTTTCAGATAAATTTGCACTGAGTCTAAAGACGGATCTGTCGCCCGACCGGTAGTTTTGACCTTTTCAACAATCGTCGCGTCATCTTCCAAGAGACTTCCTTCTTCCAAGACATCCACGCCAGCTTCTTCTAATTTAGTATAAAGTTCGTCCAGCCAATCCAGATCGTTTTCCACGAACGGAAATTCTTTCAGCAGTTCTGTGTAAGTGATAAATCCGCGCTGACGACCTTTAGTAATCAAATTGGCCGCTTTTTCTGCCATCACCTTCCGGCTTTCTTTAGTCATTTTGACCTTGAGTTCCACTTTCATTCTGACCACCGGCTTGGTTTTGGCAGTAACTTTTTTAAGCAGTTTTGGCGATTTTTTAACGGCCTGGTTGGACTGTCCACTTCGTTCTCGCTTGGACGAGACGGGCTTCTTCGCCTTGACTTTGGTCGGCCTCGCCTGATGCGAGCCAAGGCGGGCTGGTTTCTTAACTACCAGCTTTTTTTTGATTGTTCTGCTTCGTTCTCGCGTCAGCGAGACGGGTTTTTTAGCTAGCTGGGATTTTTTCTTAGCCATAGTTATGAAAATTAGTTTCTAATGTTTAGGTTATTATTTAAAATCACTCTTAATAATGACATTTGTTAAATTCGTATACATTCGTAGATTAGCCTGGCGCGCTATCAGCGCAGATTATTCAATTCCTGCGACAGTGCTTGGCACTTTTTCAGGTAACCATCTAGCTGTGCCGCCTGCTCCGGCGAGCCAGAGACTGTCTCCCCTTTAATTTCCAAGTCACGAATTTTGGTCATCAATTCTTGCAATTCCTCACGCAGACTTTCTTCCCGCCAATTGGATAGCAGTTCTTCCGCTTCGCGAGCGATAAATTCATTGCCGCCATAAACGAGCTCCGCTTCCAAAATTAGGCGATCTTTGACCAACTTAAGTTTGGCCTCTTGTTCCCCGCCATCACTCTTGTGCAAAAACTCCTGCCATTTATTTTTATAGTCAGCAATGTTAAAATCCGGTTTGGTAAGTGATTCTTGCCAGCTAATCAAACCAAAAATTTTCTCCGCAATAATTTCTCTCCTTGGCTTGGCTGGCCTCGCCGCGATGGTAGTTTCGTAAGGGATTGTCTCCTCACCCAGGTCATGGGCTTTGACTTTTTTCAACTCTTCCCAAATGGGTTCTTCTTTTATCCCCAGGAAGTTCCCAATCTTGGCCACAAAATGCGCTTGGTCAATGGCATTCGTTAATTTGGCCACATAAGGCAAGACTTCGGCGGTAACTTTTAATTTGGTCGTGCGGACATCATAGTTTTGTCTCCTAATCACTTCCAGATAAAAATCAATGATGTTTTTAGCTTCGGCCAAGGCTATTTTCCAGGCGGCCGGGTTTTTAACTACCACATCCGCCGGATCCAGGCCGTCGGGTAGCAGCGCGATTTTTACCTCCATTCCCAATCCGAGGGCCAGTTCAAAGGCTCGTCGCGAAGCCGAGACCCCGGCCAGATCCGCGTCAAAGGCCATGATTAAATTTTCGGTTAGCCGTTTAATGAGTAAGAGGTGGTTTTCGGTCAGAGCCGTACCGGAGACCGCCACCGCGTTAGCTACTCCGGCCTGGTGCGACAAAACCAAATCTATTTGCCCTTCCACCAATACACAGTGGTTTTGTCTTTTAATTTCTACCCTGGCTTTGTCATAGCCGTAAAGCGCGCGCGATTTATCATATAATTCCGTTTGCGGCGAATTGATGTATTTGGCCTGGGCTTGATCTCCGACCGCAAGCCCGCCTAAGTTTTGTCCTTCAAAATTTTGGCGGGCAAGTAACCGCCCGGAAAAGCCAATGGCTCGTCCCGAAACATCAGCCAGGGGAAACATTAGCCGTCCGCGAAAGCGATCGTAGTACCGACCCTGCGGATGCTTGATTGATGAAGCGGTTTTAATGGTCAGACCGGTTTTTTCAATGTCTTCGGCTCGATACCCTTGGTTGATCAGATGATTCAATAGCGACTGCCAGTCCAGAGGAGCAAGACCAAGATAGAAACGACTTTTTGTCTCGTCCGTAATGCCCCGTTTGCTCAGGTAAGCCAGAGCCTCGGGACTCGCGGCTAATTGCGTCATGTAGAACTTAGAGGCTTCTTCGACGATAGCATACAGTTTTTCTTTGGCCGATTTTAAACCAAAGTCTATCGGCTTAAGTTCCACTCCGGCTCGCGCCGCGAGTACTTCCAGTGCCCCCAAAAAATCCAGTCCTTCTATTTCTTGCACAAAAGTAAAGATGTCTCCGCCCTGATTACAACCAAAACAGTGAAAAGAATCTCGCGACGGTGAGACAAAGAACGATGGGGTTTTTTCGTTATGGAAAGGACAACGTGCTTTCCAGTTGCCACCGGCTTTCTCCAACTTTATATAGGAACCAACTATGTCGGTAATACTTAAGCGGGCTTTAATTTGATCTACTTGTGAACTCATTGTCTCGTCTCTTTTTAACTTTGAATTACGAAACTAGTTGAGGTAGAGACTTTTTAGGGGGTCGCGAGGCTGGCGAGACGAGCGTTTCAGAATTTTTTAAGTTCACCCCGTTGCATAATAACACAAAGATTATCGAGAGAAACATTATTTACGACTGATAATCAACTTATAGTGGTGGCCTATGACAATATTACCTTATGCTACGGGGCAAGAAAAATCCGTACCCTAAACAGTCTGCTGCCGAAAAAGAGTTTCGTAATTCAAAGTCGCCGATATTCGTTTCATTCTCATATTTCGTATGTTTAACTATCTTCTTCCGTTGTTACAACCGTCTCGTCGTCAATTTCGCCACGGCGTTTAAAACCGGTGCCGGCCGGAATTAAGCGCCCAATGATGACATTTTCTTTTAGACCGCGCAACTTGTCTAGGCCGCCCTTAATTGCCGTGTCAATTAAAACGCGGGTAGTGTGTTGGAAAGAGACGGCCGAGAGGAAACTAGAGGTAGACAGAGCCACTTCGGAGATACCCAAAATAATGGTGTCGCCAGTCGCTTCTTCTTTGTCTGTTTTTTTCATTTCACCGGTCTCTTCCACCAATTCATTAAACTCTACTATTTCCCCGACTGTAAACTTGGTGTCGCCGGCCTCTTTGACGCGGCGGCGAGAGAACATCTGCCGAATGATCAGCTCAAGGTGTTTGCGAGCGATAGATACGCCCTGCAGTTCGTAGATGGCATTGGTCTCTTTGATAATATAATTTTCGGTTTTCGCTTTGCCGGCTCGTTTATAGAGCTCACTTAAATCGGCTGAACCATCAGTCAGAATCTGGCCACGCATCACCTTACCTCCTTTGTTTGAGAGCATGGTGCGAGTGATCGGCACCACGTATTCAACTTCCTCTCCGGTCTTAGATTTAGCAGATTTTTTCTTACTATCCAGATCCGGCAAGATGGTGATGGTGATTTCTTTGCCGTCATTTTTAATATCTGTTATAACGCCATTGACTTCGCTGATGAGAGCCGGATTTTTTGGGCTGCGGCGTTCAAAGATTTCTTCCACTCGCGGCAGACCACCGACGATGTC
>JBBUAE010000022.1:0-5436 GCA_038061005.1 Patescibacteria group bacterium
ATTCGAAATTCCTGTCAGACATAACAACATTCATTCTCAATTATCTTTCCGTTGCAATACTTGCCCTCCTGGCGCTCGGTGCGCTCGTGTGGGTCGGAGCACATCTCTGGTTCAGGATTCCGCGCACGATAGCGCGTATGCGGCGGGAGGCAAGGGAGGCGGAGAAAGTTTCTGAAAAGGCATTCAAGATTCTTCGCGATGGCGTTCAAAATCATGTGGCGCGGCTCAAGAAGGTTAAAAGAAAACTGACGGAGGAAGAAGCAGAGTTCTTGGAACAGTTTGAACAGAAGCTTGAAGAAGCGGAAGGAGCAATTACGAAAGAGATACAAGATATTTCTCATTCTTAGGGAGTCCTGCCCGCCAGTCCTGTCTGCTGTCGGACAGGCGGGCGGGGTTTGCGCGCGCACGGGAAGGGTGGGGCAAGGGTTATGTATTGCGTTACGACCTCCCCTCCAAAAAAATCTCCCTCCAAAAATCTTCGGCTTTTGAATTTTTGAACCTCACTCTAAAAACGAGCGAAGCGAGCGGAAATGGCTTTAATCATTGGGCAAAGCGAATGATTGCCTGTATGACTAGATAAAGCCCTATTCAAAATCAAGATTTTCTGCTAAAGTAAGTCTAACCGGAGGAGTAAATACTCTTTCGGTTAGACTTAAATAAAGATTTAATAAAAAGGTTCTTAGATTATCAGATTAATTTATTAGTACAAGATATGAATATGAACTTTAGAAAATATTCAGTCGCCGTAGTCTCCTTGGTTGCGGTTCTCGCTCTCGTCGGAACAGTCAGCGCTCGAGTAGTCGTTGATAAGAGTGATACGCACAAAAGAGTTATTGCTCACACAGAAGAGGAAGTAGGCCAAGCGGTTTCCTTAGGTTGCGAGGTGGTAAGGGATGCGAAGACCCTAAAAGCCCTTCGTTGTCCGTCGGGAGTAGCCGAATCTCTATCCCTCGCCGAAGACGTAAAAGTTTTTGCTTTAGACGATGAAGAAGTCGGTGTTTTGCGAGGTCCGAAACCGAGCGCCACGAGCGCCAGTGCCAATCAACAGATTGGAGCGGACATTGTTCAAGCTGCCGGTAATGCCGGTAGCGGTAGGAAAGTGGTAGTACTGGACACCGGTTATAACTATCTTCATCCCGAATTAAGTTCTAGCTATTTAGGGGGAAAAGATTTCGTCAATAATGATAATGATCCGCTGGACGATCAGGGCCATGGTAGCCATGTGGCCGGAATTATTACGGCTGACGGTATTGATCCAAACGCTAAAGGAGTAGCGCCTGATGCCGGAGTTATAGCGGGTAAAGTGCTTGACCAAAACGGTTCCGGTTACTTCAGTGATGTGGTGGCTGGTATTTATTGGGCGGTAAACGGTCCAGACGACATTTATGGGACAAGTGATGATTTTAATGCTGACGCGATTAGCTTGAGTTTGGGTACTGGAGCGCCTTACACTTACAAAGGTTTCTGCGACGGCGTTTTACCCGATTTAACTAACGCGATTAAGTATGCGATTCAGAAAAATATGACAGTAGTGGTGGCGGCCGGCAACAGCGATGGCTCCGGTGTGTCAATACCCGGATGCGTCAGCTACTCTACGACTGTTGGCGCTGTAAATTCGAGCGATAAGGTCGCTAGTTTCTCTGGCCGAGGTAATGCTTTGGATATTACTGCTCCGGGAGTGAATATTTACTCTAGTGTTTTGGGCAGTAGCTATGCCACCTGGAGCGGCACCAGTATGGCGACTCCGATGGTGAGCGGCGTGGTAGCTCTTATGAAGTATAGTCACCCGACTTATAGCCAGAGTACAGTTGAAAACAAACTCTTTAGTACTGCTAAAGATCTAGGTAAGTTTGGCAAAGATAAAGATTACGGTTGGGGCAGAGTAAGAGCCAATCTGGCTGTTCAGTAAACCCCGTTAGAAGTCTGCCTCGTTTTGATAGCGGCATCTTAGGAATTTAGATCGTGGCGGCATAACATCGTCATTATCTTAAGCAGAAAAATTCTGAAGCAGAATTTTTCTATCAGAGACTTCTAACGGGGTAAACTTCAGCCAGTAAGGCTGGAAAATCCTGCTTAAAAAGTGGGGTTTTCTTATTTGACTTTGAATGACGAAACTCTTTCTCATCATAAGTTTTTGAGAGACACACATAAAAATCTGCTGATTTTTTGCTATGCTCGGCTCGTCAGCCTGCGCAATGTCTCTAAAAAACTATGATTTCAACGAGTTTTGTCATTCAAAGTAAAGATATTCCAAAAGATTGGGCAGTAAATTACATGGCTCCTAAATAAATGCCCCGCGGTTTTAAGGCGGGGCTTTACTACTTCAGGCAGAAACCTTCTTAGTGGGTGGCGAAAGCCGCCAGGGCTTGCGGAAAGGCTTCCGGGTGATGAAAAGAGCTCATTTTCTCCGGATCGGCGAGAATGACCCTAATCTCGGTCAGGATTCTATCCGTGTCCAATTGCCAGTGTCGGCACAGGCGCAAACAATAATGCTTCGGCAGGGATGAACGTCAGCGTGAGGATGGTGGTATAGCCGCGTGCTGATCTCCACCAGAACCTTCCTGATCCGTTCTGCCTCGGGCAGAAGAAGATGACCCGATGCCTCCTTGTTCATTTTTAATTTCCTCCTTATGGCTAAAGTTTCTATTCCCATTTAAGCATGACCAGATGGATAATTCAATCTGATCACGTGTTGCGTCAGACCATTGTTGTTTGCTATAATTAGCAACAATATGATCGCTAACGGAATGTCTGACGAGATCAAACAACGAATTGAAGCACTGGAGAAGGAAATGCAGCAGTCGAATTTTTGGACCGATAAAGAACGGGCACGGGAAAAAATCAAAGAGCTGGCCGAATTGAAAGGCCAATTGGCTGGAGAAGGCAAGTACGACAAAGGCGACGCCATCATTACCGTTTTTGCCGGGGCGGGGGGTGATGATGCTGAAGATTGGTCGCGTATTTTGGTGGAAATGTATCGAAAATATGCCGGGCGGAAAGGGTTTGACCGACTGATGATTAACGAGAATCAGAATGACCACGGCGGCTATCGCAACGTTACCTTTCAGGTTAAGGGCCAAGGAGCATATGGTCTGTTGAAAAACGAATCAGGAGTTCATCGGTTGGTCAGAATTTCTCCCTTTTCGACGAAAAAGCTGCGGCATACCTCTTTTTCTTTAGTAGAAGTGGTGCCGGATTTGGAAAAAGAAAAGGAGATCGTTATTCCGGAAGAAGAAATTAAAGTAGAATTCGCGCGTTCCAGCGGTCCGGGTGGACAAAATATTAACAAACGGGAAACGGCCGTACGATTAACTCATTTAGGAACCGGTATTACTGTTCACAGTGAATCCGAGCGGTCGCAAGCCCAGAATCGGGAGAAAGCGCTGGCTATCTTACAAGCTAAGTTGTATAAAAGACAAAAAGAAGCCAGATTGGCCAAGGAAAAAAATATGTCTATCAGCAAAACAACAGATATTGAGTGGGGTAATCAGATTCGGTCTTATGTTTTTCATCCTTACAAGCTGATTAAAGATCATCGAACGGAAGTAGAAGAGCGAGACATAGATAGAGTTTTAGCTGGTGATTTAGACCAATTTATTGAGGCGGAAAGATAAACATACGAATATACGAATTATACCAATCTACGAATGTCTACGAATAATCACAAATTAATGAAAATTCAATTTGCATCTATTCGTAGCGATTCGTTTCATTCGCATTATTCGCAGATTCGCATGTTAAACTCATGATTTATTTTGATAAAGTATCCAAAGTTTATCCGGGTGATGTCGTTGCTCTAAAAGATATCACTTTTAGCGTCGAGCCGGGGGAATTCGTATCCATTGTCGGCCAATCCGGCGCCGGCAAAACTACCTTGCTTAAGATGATTTCGGCTGAAGATTATCCTTCAGCCGGTAATGTCTTTTTTGAATCGGTTAATGTCCAGAATATCGGTAAAAGGCATATTCCACGCCTGCGCCGTCGCATTGGCAGTGTTTTTCAGGATATCCGTCTGCTCCCAGACAAAACCGCTTACGAAAATATTGCTTTTGTGATGGAAGCAGCTGGACGAGCTGATGATGAAATAGCTTCGGATGTACCGCATGTGTTGGATTTGGTTGGGCTGTCTAATAAGATGTGGAATTTCCCGGGCGAAATGTCGGGAGGAGAGAGACAGAGGGTGGCTATTGCCAGGGCCATAGTTAACCAACCAGAACTGCTAATGGCGGATGAGCCAACGGGAAATCTGGACCCATTAATAACGGCGGAAATTATACAGATTTTCAAAAAGATTAATGATATTGGCACGACGGTAATTTTGACCACTCATAATAAGGGGGTGATTGATGATTTAGGCAAACGGGTAATTACGCTAGAACATGGTAAAATTATTAGGGACGACAAGAGGGGTAGATATATTATTTAGAAAAACAACGAGCGTAGCGACTATGTTTTTCTTACCCTGTTGAGTAAAAATTGCAAAGCAATTTTAAAATCCTAAAGGATTTTTACTCAACAGGGTGAAGATTTTCAAATTCACTCTGTTCATAAGAAAATCATTCATGATTTGGGTTAATATAAAAAGAATTTTTCGCTCCGGCTTCATTAGTTTTTGGCGTCATGGGGTGGTTTCTTTGGCTTCGGTTTTAGCCATTATTATTACTTTAGTGGTGGTGGGCTCGCTGCTGTTAGGTTCGGCCTATCTGGACTCCACGCTGGAGAGCTTTAAACAGAAAGTGGATATTAGCATTTCGTTCAAAACCGACGCGGCCGAGGATGAAATTTTAAGCATTAAAAATACTTTAGCTTCTCTGCCGGAAGTCAAATTGGTAGATTACATTTCGCGCGACAAAGAGTTGGCTGATTTTACCATTCGCCATCAAGATAATGCCGTCATCACTCAATCTCTAGAAGAGGTGGGTAATCCCTTTGGCGCCCGTCTTAATGTTTCCGCCAAAGATCCGTCTCAGTATGAAAGTATTGTTAGATTTTTAGATAATAGTGAAAACTCAACCAATTTTAATAAATCCGTCATTGATCAGATTACTTTTAAACAAGACATTATCAATCGACTGATTAAGCTGGTTAATATAACCAGAGAGGTTGGTTTTGCGGTCAGTCTGGTGCTCATTTTAATGTCCATTTTAGTAACCTTCAACACTATTTCTCTGGCTATTTACATTTCACGCGAAGAAATTGCTGTTATGCGGTTAGTTGGGGCCAGCAATACTTATGTGACCGGCCCCTTTATCATTGAAGGGGCGATTGCCGGCATCTTTTCTTCCATCGTGGCTATGGGCTTGCTCTACCCGATTTCTCTCTGGATAACCAATACGACTAAAGGGGCTTACAACGGTATTAACTTGTTGGCTTACTATGTGGATAATTTTGCGCAGATTTTTCAAGCGCGTCACTTATATCATGATGACTTATGGT
>JBBUAE010000023.1:0-4511 GCA_038061005.1 Patescibacteria group bacterium
CGTCACTTCCACCAGCTCATCATCACCGATATATTCCAGCGCGTCTTCCAAATCCATCGTCTGGGGTTGATTGAAATGTACCGACACGCCACTGCCTTTGGAGCGCATGTTAGAAAGCTGCTTTTCTTTGCAGACATTGACGATAATGTCTGCGCCGCGCGAATTCTGGCCGACCACTTGGCCTTTGTAGACCTCTTCGCCGGGACCATAAAATAAAACGCCGCGGTCTTGTACGTTTAGCAAACCGTACAGCAATGTCCGCCCCGTGGCGGAAGATACTAGCGAGCCATTCTCCCGCTCTTTCCATTCTTGACCGTCCACATCATATTGATAAAAATTGGAATTCATAATACCCAAGCCCTTGGTGTCGGTGAGAAACTCGTTGCGATAACCGAATAACCCGCGGGTGGGAATGATATATTCCAAATAAGTGATGCTGTCACGCAGAGTCATTTCCTGCATAATCCCATGGCGTGTGCCTAATTTTTGAATGACAGCGCCGGAATATATTTCGGGAACCTCAATAAATAATCTTTCTAAGGGAACTTTTTTCACCCCGCTATCATGATGTTCAATCACTTGCGGCCGAGAAACTTGGAATTCATAACCCTCGCGGCGCATCCGCTCAATCAAAATCGCCAGATGCAGTTCGCCCCGACCGGATACCACCCAACCATTGCCACCCGGCAAATCTTCTCTGACCACATCTTCCACCCGCAAAGCCATATCATTCTCTAATTCTTTATAGATGCGCTCGCGGAGCTGGCGAGAGGTGGAAAATTCTCCTTACTTACCGCCAAAAGGCGAATCATTTACGCAAAAAGTCATTTTGACGGTCGGCTCTTCAATGGACAGGAGCGGTAAAGCCACCGGTTCGTTTACATCCGCAATCGTCTCGCCGATCATAATATCGGGGATGCCAGAGATGGCCGCAATATCTCCCGCCGCGACCAAAGCTGTATCTATCCGATTAAGTCCCTCAAAGGTCATTAAAGAAACCAGCCGAAACTTCCTCATCTCGCCGGCACGGTTGATATGCATCACCTCTTGCCCGGCTTTTAGTTCACCGTTATAAACCCGGCCAATCGTTAGGCGGCCTTTGAAATCGTCCGCGGCGATCGTGGTCACCAACATTTGGAGTGGCGCGTTCGGATCACCGGCGGAGGCCGGCACATATTTTACAATGGCTTCAAAAATCGGCGAAATATCGGTCATGTTAGCTAAATTCACGTCCAAACCGGCCAGTCCTTGTTTAGCCGAAGTATACACCACGGGAAAATCGGTCAAATCGTCCGGGGCACCCAATTCCACGAACAAATCAAAGGTTTTATCAAGCACCCAATCCGGACGAGCATCTGGCTTGTCTATTTTGTTGATCACTACGATGATTTTTAGTCTCATAGCCAAGGCTTTGCGCAACACAAAACGTGTTTGCGGCATTGGGCCCTCTTTGGCGTCCACTAAGAGGAGACAGCCTCCCGCCATAGAAAGCACTCGCTCCACTTCCCCGCCAAAATCAGCGTGCCCGGGAGTATCAATGATGTTTATTTTAGTTTTACCCGACAGTACTCCGTTTAGGGTTCCCTCCCAGTCCACCGAGGCGTTTTTGGAGAAAATAGTGATTCCGCGTTCCCGTTCAATGTCGTTGGAATCCATAATCAGATCATGTTCGGCGACCTCTTTGTTTAGCTTGGTCTTAGACTGGCGCAGCAAAGCATCCACCAGAGTAGTTTTCCCGTGATCGACGTGGGCGATAATAGCGACGTTTCGGATGTTCATATTTACCCTCCTAATTTTTTGCCAATAAAGACTGCTTACCGGCTTATTTTATGTATAAATTATCCTAAAAAAACACCTGATTTCTAACTTAATCCTATCCTTGTCTTTGTAAAAGCGTTGGAAAAAATTTTGGCGGGTTAATTAAAAATTTACTAACGCTTTACGGCGTCATTAAGACGAGAAAAAGCCAGCTCTGTTAATATAACATAGATTTACCAACACGAGAAGCCAGACAGTTTGTTAATTAACCAGAAATCTTATATGATTAAAGCTATAATAAATAATCAAAATATATGACTCTTAAGCGCACCTCGGCCAAATGGCAAAAGAACACTCAAAATGTCACCGGTCTGCATGACAACATTTGGGGTGATTTTATAAATTTAATCGGCACTGTCGCTAATATTTCCGGCGATGTGAACGTGCACAAAATTATCGGCCAGGCTTCCAATATCCGCGGCGATATTTCCGGTCTGTCAGGGGATGTTTCTAATATCTCCGGCGATGTCAGTCATATATTCGGCGATCCGATTAATATCAAAGGGGATGTTTCCCATATCTCCGGCGACATTTCCGGCATTGTCGGCTATGTCTCCAACATTAAGGGGAATGTCACGAAAATCCGCGGTGATGTGTCCAATATTTCCGGGGATGTCAGTGACCTAATTGGCAATGTGAGCAATATTTCCGGCAGTGTAGAAAACATGGCTGGCAACGTTAGCCGCCTAGGAGGTGATGTGACAAACATTTCCGGCAATGTGACCAATCTCTCCGGTGATGTTACTTACGTCAAAGGCAGCGTCAGCGGCTTAGAAGGAGACGCTACCGGACTAAAGGGCGACGTACAGAATTTAATCCAGTAGATACAATCAAAATTGAAACTGGTAGGTACTCTTGTCATTCCCACGCAGGCGGGGATCCAGATTTAGACATGCAGAGTTTTAGATTCCCGCCGGTGCGGGAATGACACAAATACAAATGAATTTCTTTTCCACTGAAAATCTAATATTGCTTATAAAGTCTGGCGGCTATCTCGGTCTCTTTGCAATCATTTTTGCCGAATCTGGTTTGTTTTTCGGCTTTTTTCTGCCGGGCGACAGTTTGATTTTCACCGCCGGCTTTCTGGCCTCGCAAAATTATTTAAATATTTGGCTCCTGATCCCCATCTTGTTTATTGCCGCCGTCTTGGGCGATAATTTCGGCTATGGTTTCGGTAAAAAAGTCGGACCGAAAATTTTTACCAAGAAAGATTCTTTATTTTTTGACCAAGAGAATTTAAACCGCGCTAATCTATTTTATGAGAAACATGGCGCCAAAACTTTGATTCTGGCGCGCTTTATGCCGGTCATTCGCACCTTTGCCCCCATCCTAGCCGGAGTCGGTCAGATGGATTATGCTAAGTTTTTTTTGTATAATTTGGTGGGCGGCGCTTTATGGACCATTTCTTTGCCCCTACTTGGTTATTATTTGGGACGCACCATTCCCGATATTGATAAATATTTACTCCCCATCATTTTATTAATCATTTTTCTGTCCATTCTGCCTTCTTTAATTGGTTTTATCAAAAGCGGTCAGTCCCGTTAGAGGCAAGTCGCTCCAAGCGGCTGAAGCTGTTGCCTGCGGCAGGGTAGCCTCTAACGGGATCAGCCTAAAAAAATTATTATTAAACTTTTTACAAGATAATCTAATTTTTATGGCGGAAAATATTTTCAGGCCGGAAACACCGGAAATAAATAGTCTTGATTCCATTATAAAGGCGGAGGAGGGATTGATAGAAAAATATCCACACCGGGAAGACTTGATCAGAGGTTTAGTCGCCATGCTTAAAGTCTACGGACGCCCGGAGCCGGCCGGGTCACCTATTTTGGAAACTAGCAATTAATATTATGAACACACCGATTTTTTCTCGCCTGGCCAGTTGCCTCCGTACAAGCACAATGCCGGAGGAAATGAGAAACGAGCTCCTGCTCCTCTTCTTCCGCATGACCGAAGAAGAACAGGCTCAAATATTAAAATGTTTGGAAACCAATCCGGACACTTTGCCTTTATTTGCCGAGATGCTGACCGAATTAAAACAGGAAAATATTAATCTGACTGACACGGAAGCTGTGGCTAATTTACTGGAACGCTATTTGGAAAAGTTAAAGAAGTAAAATTAATCACTCTAAAAAATAAGATGCCGCACCCTCGTGTGAGAGTGCGGCATTTTTTGCCAGCCACTTGGGGAGGTCAAGTTAGCAATCTGACACCCTATGTCTTTGGCCAGAGTGAGGCCAGATACCTGTTCCTCAGATTGCGATGCTGGCGTCGACGATCAGGTTCTGCCCGATTTTGGCTTTGACCTGGATCTTCTTGGCGGGCGAGCTTTTCCTATTGGAGGTAGAAACCTCCGGACTGCCGCGAGGGCCGGTAATCGTAAACCTTACCATAGTATGTACCTCCAAATTCAGAGTTTTGGCCCAATGACCTTTGGTTACTGGCGCTGTTTTTCTCGCTTCTTTGGTGGGCTAGACGGCAAATCCTCCCTAGATACCATCCACTTAAGCTTTCGGCACCAACCAAACAACTTTAAAAAACAAACACCAACAACCAATCTAATATTTAATATAGCTTATTGCCATTTTTTGTCAACATAGTTATCAACCAGGCGGATTTTTACGTGGCGGGCTGCGGGGAGGCGCCTACAAGTTCTGACTCGCCGCCGCTCGTCAGACTCGCAGGCCTCCTCTCGC
>JBBUAE010000024.1:0-1426 GCA_038061005.1 Patescibacteria group bacterium
GAAACGACGGCAATCGCTATGACAGCGCCTTCTTCTTTGTGCGCTAGCTCAGACGTCGATTGTTAAACAAAATCCCCAATTAATTGGGGATTTTGTTTTAAGTTGCAAAGAATCTTTGATATAATTAACCCTATGGAGTAAAAATTGCTTCGCAATTTTAAAATTCACCCTGTTGAGTAAAAATCGCTTTGCGATTTTAAATCCCAAAAGGATTTTACTCTACAGGGTAAATAATTTTTACCCCATTAAATAAATCTATGCGTGTTGACCAAGAACAGCTCAAGAACTTTCTCATTGATTCTAAAATGGTAACGGCGGGAGATCTGCTTCAAACCGAAGCGGAGGCCACGCAAAAAAATATCTCCTTGGGGGATGTTCTTATTAGTAATGGAAAAATTTCTGAGGATGATTTCCGGCGGGTTAATTCCTATTTGCTTGGCATTCCCTTTGTCGATTTAAAAACGGAAAAAGTCAGCAAGGATGTTTTATATCTAATTCCCGAACCGATTGCGCGCAAGCATAATATCGTGGCGTATAAAAAAACGGCGGACACCTTGGAGGTGGCGATGTTGGATCCGGAAGATCTGGAAGCGATTGAATTTATCAAAAAACGCGTTGGTTTAAGGATTCTGCCGCGTTTGACCGATCAGGAATCTATCAAAAATCTACTCATTCAATATCAGAAGAGTCTCAAGGCGGATTTTGGCGATATCATCCAAAAAGAAGCGCTTAATCTCAAATCTGTGACGACCAACGAGGAAACTGACGTGGTTACGGATGATGACCTGAAAAAGTTGGCCGAGGATTTGCCGATCGTCAGAATTGTGGACACGCTCCTATCACACGCTATTTTGCAGAAGGCCTCGGATATTCACATTGAAATTTATGACAAGGAGGTCGTGGTCCGTTACCGCATAGACGGTATTTTACACGATGCCATGATGTTACCGAAAAATGTGGCGTCCGGCATCATTGCGCGAATTAAAGTGTTGGCCAACTTGCGTTTGGATGAAAAACGTTTGCCCCAGGATGGTCGTTTTAAGGTGGAATCTAATGAACAAAATGTGACCTTTCGGGTATCTATTTTACCCACCTATTTTGGCGAGAAGGTGGTGATGCGCCTCTTGCCAGACACCGTCCGGGGATTTACCCTGGAATCACTCGGTTTTCACGGGGAAGCGTTGGAAAGAATCTACGCGGCCTCGCGCGAAGCCACTGGTATGCTTTTGGTAACCGGACCTACCGGCTCGGGTAAAACCACGACGCTCTACACTGTCTTAAACATTTTAAATACTCCAGAGGTGAACATTTCTACCGTGGAAGACCCGATCGAATACCAAATAGCGCGCATCAATCAAACACAGGTCAAACCGGAAATCGGTTTGACTTTTGGCAGCGGTTTACGGACCTTGGTACGGCAAGACCC
>JBBUAE010000025.1:0-4521 GCA_038061005.1 Patescibacteria group bacterium
CCAACGACAGCCGCGAGTGGTGGCGCTGGGTCTGGGTTCTATCCCGATTCACCTTTCAAAGTTGGGGAAAACGGCTATTGGAAAACCAATGAGTTCATTCAGCCGGACGGCACCTACGGGAATTCCGATCCTTATATCTACTGGTTCGATCCGCAGGGGCGGTATCATCAGTGGGGTACGGCCGGCGGCTTGGGGTATCTTTTAACCGACTATCCCATCGACCTGCACAACTCCCAAGATGAAATCACCGGAATGTACAACTTGGACAAAGCCGCTTACGAGTGGCAACAGCGTCAGGAGGTAGAGCTCAAGAAGAAGGAAAGCGTAAAAGTGGAGAAGCAGTAATATCGCTTCTTCCCCAATATGCGCTAAATACCTTACATCTCTTGAAAGGAGATAGTCTAATGAATTGGAACTACGAAAAGGCGGTGGAGAAAGGGCCAATCAGCCTTTTTTTCAAAATCTTCGGCGCAGTGATCGTGATCGGCATCGTAATCAGCGCCGTAGGCTACGGCCTTGGCTGGTTCGGTGAAGCAGCGCAGGTGGCCCAGAAGGAATTCGGCCCCCAGGCGGCACTTCAGAAATATGAGTGGTTCATTGATCAGTCAAACGCCATCGCCAAGATGGATCAGGACATCGCCCTGTACGAAAAGCGTGTTAAGGACATTGATGAGCGTTATAAGAAGTATGGTGAAGTGGCAAAGTGGCCGATCAACATTACGACCACTTACAATCACGAAACGGAGACAGCCAAGACCGACCTCCTGGCCGTTGTATCCCAACGCAACAACCTAGTCAAGGAATACAATGCCGCCTCCGACAAGTTCAACTGGAGCTTGTTTCGGACCAAACCCGACAAGCCCAAGGAAAAGTTCCAGGAATATTCGTCAAATTGATTTTGGCGAAACAGATCTTTCATACACCCCCGCACAGCGCAAAGCTGGCGGGGGCTTATTTTTTTATCTTTTTCCCGCGCACGTCTCTCCCGACCAGAGACCACGGCTGGCTTGGCGCGCGGCGCGGAGAGCCGCTTTAAATTCAGTTTGATATTTGTACGGCAGATGGTAGGTGTATTCGTAAGCAAAGCCATCCTGAATCATTTTTAAGTTAAAATTCGTACCGTCAGACAACCAAACATAAACCAGTAAACGGCCATATTTGTCGTAGCGATCTTGCGACAGATCAAATTCCAAGCGCACGGTCTGATTGGTTAAAATGGCTTTGGCGCGATCGGACGCTTCCCGGCCGAAACATTCTACCGGTTTCCGCGAATCTACTATTTCCGGTGTATTAATTCCTATCAAGCGGATTTTCTCCTCTCGCCCATTCAGATTAACTACAATCGTGTCACCATCCACCACCCGTGCGACTAGCCCAAAATCGCCAGTAGGAATAAATGAAGACGAAGGGGTGGTAGTAGCAGTTACTGACAATTTAGCCGAAGAAATACCAGCTTGATTAGAGACTGTCACTGACTGCTTTTGATCAATCAATGCCCCACCCAACAAAAAGATAAGAAAAAACGCCCATAAAAGAATTATTTTGATTTTATTTTTAGCCATTCGCCTGCCTGCCGCAGGCAGGTAGATTAGTATTAACCCTGTTGAATAAAAATTGCGTAGCAATTTTAAAATCCTGAAAGGATTTTTACTCAACAGGGTAAATTCGTTGATTCGCTTGCCCGTTTAAGTTTTTTGCTAAAAATTTTGGCTGGTAAATTTATCTAAAAAAGTATTTTCTCCAGTTCCACATATTCAGCGCCAGCCATATCCCAAATAGTCTCATAAAGCGCTAATGCTCCTACCGTTTCCATCCAACGAATTGATTCATCCAGTTGAAAATGGAATTGATCTGGTTTGAACCTAGCCATCGTCAGATGTAGTTTTAAAGGCCGGTCGCCATTTAATAAGGAAAGTTTGTTTTCCACAGTTTTCTTTAAATTAATCAGGTCGGGTGCAGTTTCGCCGGTGGCCCAAATTAATCTCGGAGCGAGAAGATTTGGTCCTAAAGAAATATGATCAAAATAAATAGTAAACGGTTTTAGATGCCCCCGAAATTCACTCAGTTTGGTTTTAAGAATCGGCAAATCTTCTTCATAAATTTGCCAAGGTGGAAGTAGAGTGATGTGTAAATTCTGACGCGCTAAAAAACGCACCGGTAAGTCCCAGTGGGCTTTTTGCCAATCATAAACTTGATTACGCAATGGCTCGCTGATTTTAATGCCGACAAAGACTTTTCTCATGGATTTCGCTCGCCCATGATGACGTTATAAATGCTGGCCATCGTCTCAAACAAGCACGGGTCTAAAACGGTGAGAGTAATGGCAGACTAATTCACCATGGCTAGGTTTTAATCTTAACGATAAATTCAAAACTGCAGGTGCAGGGCGCCTGATGGCAAACATGGCAATTACGAGAAAACAATTTTGACAATTCATTGGCCACATTGACGCCAAGCGAATTAAAAACTCCCATAAAACAAGAGAAGAGGTCCGCTGATTCTAAAATAACATTATCAAGGTCAGCTTCCAAGCGGTGGCTGCGAAAAATCATCATCGCTTCAGACACTTCTCCCATCTCTTCCGCCAAATGTACCCCCGCATGTTCCAAAGTACGAGTGCTAGTGGGATAAATTTTAGCCAACATTTCTTGAAAGCCAGTTAGAGTTTTGGGCCGAAGGCGATTATTAATCTTGACCGGCCGGCGAGTTTGAACTTTTTGGGCCCAGCACACACAAGGACAATGGGCGCAATAGGAGCATTGGTAAGGAAATCTTCTCCAAATATGATCTTCCATGTCAAGGTGCAGCTGGTTCATTAAAGACATAAACCAGCTTTGAGCGATAAGTAAATTAACGGTTGTTTTGTCCGGGTTACCCTTTCTAATTCCCTTCAATCCTCTCATTAAAAATCTTTCCATATTAGCCAGCATATCAGCTGAACTAAAGTTCCGGTCATTGGGCAAACCATAAACTTCTCTCACAAATTTTTGATAATTAGCGATAGAAATATTTGGTTTGACGCTGGCCATACGGCATCAATATAGCATCTTTTTTCTTACCTGTTAAGCCAGCCAGAAATGCTTTGATCCTTGACCCCGTAGTGAATTTTGGCATTACTCCCTTGGAGCTTGCTCCGATGCCAAAATCTACCACGGGGTTGATTTTTATTGCTTAAGACAACTATAAACAAAAGCCGGAGGGATATTGAGAACGGTAAAATCAAGGTTCACCGCTTTAAAAGTGCTTTTTAAATCCTGGTACGATTCTAGAGAATATTGAAACTGAACAAACCGCCCGTCTTGAGCTAGCCCATTTCTAACTAGCGATAATAACCGGCTTTTATCCTTTGTCGACAGTAGCGCTAAGGGAATACCGGAAACGACATAGTCCGCCTGTTCATTTCCCAAATACTGCTTAAGTTCGAGGGCGGATTGGTGGTAAACAATTAAGCGCGAGTCTTTTATCATTCTAAGTTTCTGGCAAAAATCTTCATTCATTTCCAAGACGATCAATCTGGCTGTCGGTTTCATTCTTTTTAACAAGGCCTTGGTGACACAACCCAAACCCGGACCCAGTTCTACCACCACATTCGCCCGCCGGAAATCTAGCGGTTTGAGCATTTTGCGCACTAACCATTTAGAGCTGGGAGTAATCGAACCAACGGTTCGCCAATGCTTAAAAAACTCCCGCATAAAAGTCAGCTTATCCATTAATTAAATCTATATTTTTTATCGTCTCCAAAATCATAGCATGTTTTTCAAGAGCCTGTGAATAATCTAATGTCTTGGTAAAATGTTCAAATTTTGAGCGAAAATTATGAAGAAGGAGGAAGTGTAGACGGCTACTCCGACGAGTGATGAATAATTTGCAGCCGAAATTTGAACATTTTAACAGACAAGCGTAGCATTTTGGGTTTTAATGTGCGGTTAGATTATGAACAGGGTCTTAGATGGAAATGCCGCACTGATGATAAGTGCGGCATTTAAGCGGAAACCGTTATAGACAGACGATGACCTTTGGATCGTCTCCAAATGTCCCCCTTCACTACAGCGAATAATTTTTGCCTGATAACAGCCAGGGTATCACCAGCGTCTATAACAATAACCTTAACACGCCTTAGACCACGACGACGAAATTGGCGCGCAGCCATCTCCGAGCTTTTGATTTGAATGGGGATGTTACCCCAATCAGTGACTAGCCAGGCGTCAATTCCCTGCAACCAATCTTCCCTAAAACTAGAACGTTCCACCCTCTCAAACCAAACCGGTTTGGCAAAATCCTCCTGAAAAGCCTTAAAAAAACATTCTTCCGAGCGTCGCCCCCTGTCTTGACCGACCCGTTTTAAGAGTAAATGGATTTTCCTTTCTTCCGGACTATAGACCGGTTCGTGTGCCAGAGAACCTTTTTTTCGCGGCATATTAACTACCTCCTGTTACAAAGTTCTGTCCCTCTTTTAATATAGCACTCTCTCAGCCAATGTCTATAAAGTTGCCTTTTCTGTCTACTGGTGAAATAATGGAG
>JBBUAE010000026.1:0-8152 GCA_038061005.1 Patescibacteria group bacterium
GGTGTAACGATAGGTGTAGAGGTGGGAGTTGTCACTGGAGTCGGAGTAGGGGTGGGAGTGGTTCCTGGCGCCCAAACAGTAACAACTGACGGATTGCTTCTAATCTGACCACTCGCGAGGTTGCCCACAAAAGTTATGTTAACTGTGCCAACGCTTACAGGTGTGACACTGCCAGACTGACTGACACGAGCAACTGCATAATTGCTTGAAGACCAAGCATAAGAATACATACCCGTGGTACCGACAGATGTCCCATTTTGATCTAAGACTTGATATTGTAATGACTGGGAACTGCCTCCAACAGCTAGATTCAAGGTGGCCGGAGTAACACTGATTGATGTGGCAACTAGGCTGGGAGTGGGGGTGGGTATCCCTGTTACAGTAAACAGGGCGCTGTCGTAACGACCAACCGAGCCGACGGGGCAGTTCGGAGTGGTGGCGTTGACGTTGAAGTTAGTCCAGTTGTCGCAGAAGACCCACTTGTATTGGCCGGGAGTGGTTACTTTCATCACTGGAGCGCTATAGACATCGGGGTGAGCGGTGCTGTTTAGCCAGGCGGTAGTGGAAATGTCTTGGACAGCCTGGCTGGGGTGATTCCAGCGGACCGTGTTTCCGCTGGCGGTTACAAGGTAGAGTGGGCCTTGGGCGTCAGCAGTGTAATCGGTGCTGGTCCAACGGACAGATTGGTATTGAGTGCCGACAGGAAAAGGAGAAGGAGTGGCAAAGGTAAGAGATTTGGCAGGCGCAGGAACAAGGGTAAACATTAAAGTATTACCGGTAAGATTGGGGTTGATATGTATATTAATTCCGGATAACCCTCCATCAAGATTGGTAGCACGGTAATTAATTAAATTTAGACGTTGATAAGCCGCAGTTGGACTGTCGTCAGTAGAAGAGAACCCTGATACATTGTTACACCAATTCCAATTCGGCGGAATAATTACATCTATTAAACTTACTAAAATATTGGGGCACTGGGCAGATGGAGAACTCTCATACCAGACACAGGAAAGTCCCGGGTTGGTGAGAGAGGCAGGATCAACATCATAGATGAGTAATCGGCCAGAGTCAGCCGTACTTCCGCACGAAAGAGATTCCGAGATAACTGACGGCCAAACACTTCCAAATGACGTTAACCCGGTTTGTCCCTTTCGGTACTCTAACAGATAGAACTCTCCCGGGCGACCATGAGGAAGAGGGATCTTAATAAATTGAGTTTTATCTAATTCGCCTAGACCGATGGTATAGGTACCGGGGTTAGTGATTACTTGCGGCGCAATCCAACCCTTAACCAATTTTGACCAAGCTGAAAAAGGACTCGGTTTGCTAACCCCGTTAACTGTATTATCATAGCCAAACAACATGATGTCCCAAGCTCCAAAGGGTGGATGGGTTAGACCAAGGACATGCCCAAATTCATGAGCGAGCCTTCCTGCTGTAGGCCAAGTGATACCGGCGGATCCGATTGGCGTTCCATCAGCAGAAGTGGCTATTTGAAGATATGCGTAGCTTTGTGAGTGACCCCACGGATCAGTAAAACCATAATCATAAAGCGGGTAGTAACTGCCCGCAACAAAATCTGGAACACCTATTCCATTAAAAGTTGGGACGGTAATAGGAATGGTTATAAGTGAATCAAAGCGTTTGGCTGGATCAGAATTGGGGACATTCGTATAACCCGTATTACTCGTACCTTGGCCAGTAATACCGTAACAGGGCAAACTAGGATTTTGATTACAGAGCTTTAGCGCATCATCGGCAATGTTAGTTTGGTAATAACCATATTGAGTCAGAGGAAGATTCGGCAGAGTAAATGGAGTATCCTTTACCGAATCATAAAATATTGTCACCTTTGGATTATAGGTGCCATACGAAGTTACTTTGTAATAATTCAGAAAATCATTTATTTGTTTTTGCAGTCCGGGAAGATATTTGGTTGAGAAATTATTAAGAGGAACATTATTACCGGCAAAATCGATTACCAGTATAGCAATTGTTTGAGGATTGTTTTGTAAAGAGGAAAAAGCTGTTGAAGTTGAGATAGATGACAATGATAAAGTTCCTGTTTTTGCCGGAAACACTTTGGCATAGCCATTATAATCAGTCTTAGCATCTATAAGTTTTAGCGGAAGAAGAGTAGCACTAGTTGACACCCCCAACACCTTCCCCGGCCAGGACTGAACCAGTTGCTGCATTTGCGCGATCAGCCGGCTGATTTGCGATTGCAAATCGGCCAGACTTTGCGCCTGGGCGAAGATTGGAAATATTAAAACGACCGCAAGCAACCAGGCAAAATATTTTCGTTTCATTTTAAATTTATGATTGGCTACAATGGTTAATTAGCTTCACCCTATGGAGTAAAAATCTTAAGAAGATTTTAAATTGCACAGCAATTTTACTCTATAGGGTTAATGATAGCATTGTGAATTAGAAAAAATAACTCCGGGGGTGGATAAAATTGGCGACCCCAGCCCCAAAAGGTCAAACAGACTCGCGCTGCGCCCGGAAGGGTTGGCCTATTCGTCCACGCCAAACCGCTTGTAGTCGTAGATTTTGGAGTCGCCAAACCAGTGCTCCATTTCATGTTGCGCTTCGGCTGTGGTTTCAGAGGCATGGAGCAAATTCATCACCGCCCGTTTTTCACTATTGGCTAGAGCCGCTGAATCAATGGAAAAATCACCGCGGATAGTGCCCATCTCGGCTAAGGCCGGCATAGTAGCGCCGGCAATTTTCCGCACCACGTCAACAGCATGAATGCCTTGGATAACCATCTGCACCAGTGGAGCCGAGGTCATATAATCAATCAGCCACTTGCGCACCATTTGTCCGATTTCCATCTCGTCACTGGTTCCCAATTGTTCAATCGGGTCATAACCATATTTTTCATAAGTAGCTAATGATTTTTGGCCCAGCCGGCGAATCCAGGTTTCGTCTTTCGGGTAATGGTTGTCTATTTGCTCGCGAGTCGGTTGAAACATTTGGAGCGCCACAATTTTCAAATCGCGTTGTTCAAACCGTCTGATAATCTCGCCGATCAAACCTTTGCGCACACCATCTGGCTTAACCATCACAAAAGTAATTTCTTCCTTGGGATTCTTCATAAATTCAAGCTGATTAATTTGTTAAAGCTGGGTTAACCCTGTTAAATAATTTGCCCTGCAAATTAAAAACTTTCATTTTTATTTAACAGAGTTAAAATTTCTGATCCTTTTTCGGTAATCACAATTGTATGCTCAAAGTGCGCACTGATTTTACCGTCTCGAGTGATAAAAGTAAACCCATCGTCCCGAAGTTTAATTTTCCCCGAACCAGTGGTGGCCATCGGCTCAATGGCAATAACCAAGCCGGGTTTAAGTTCCTCCCCCTCTCCTTTTATTCCCCAATTCATCACATAAGGATCTTCGTGGGGCAAAAAGCCGACACCGTGACCGGACAACTCTTCCACCACCTGGAAACCGTTGGCCTTAATATGACTGATGATAGCAAAACCAATATCTCCCAGATGGTTTCCCGCTTTAGCTTCTTTAATTCCTAAGGCTAGAGATTTTTTCGTGGCCGTCATTAGTTTCTCTGCTTCTTCACTGATCTTACCCACCGGCACCGTTACTGCCATATCGGTAAAAAGTCCCTCGTGACTTAAACCTAAATCTAATCCCACGATATCTCCTTCTTCGAGCACCCGCCGGCTGGGAATGCCGTGGACAATTTCCTCGTTAACCGACACGCAAAGCGCCGCCGGGTAAGCCAAACGCGATCCCTCTGGCCGATAGCCCTTGAAGGCCGGCTGGTCTCCGCCAGTTAAAATCAATTCGGTGGCCAAATCGTCTAATTCACCAGTAGTTATTCCAGATATCACTCGTTCGGTCACCACTTGAAGAATCGTGGCCAATCTTTTGCCCCCGGCGCGTAAAATGGCTAGCTCTTTGTCTGATTTAAGCTTAATCATCTCTCTTTAAACTGCCACTATTGGTGCGCTTGGCGCCAGAGGAGAAAAACTCAGTGAGGCAATAATCTTCGTCTGCACTTGTTCTATCGTCTGTTCGCCGTTTATTTTCAAATAACGATAACTAGGATTTTTCTCATAATAATTTATGGCCGGCAAGACATCCTGTTCATACCAATCCTGCCGCCGATTGATTTTTGCCGGCGAGAGATCATCCGCTCGGCCGCGGTCGGCCAAACGTTTTTCAGCCCAGTTACGGGACACGTCTAGGTGAATCACTATCATCTGGTCTCGCTGAAGAAATTTTAACGCTGAATCCAAGGCTTCGGCTTCAAGCAGGGACCGGGGCGAACCGTCAAAAAATAAAGTTTCTTTACCGGTGTATTTTTCAGCGATAAAATTAAACCAGTTCCAAATCGCCGAGGCGTCGGGCATCCGTTCACCGGCGGCCATCGCCGTCTGGACCAGTCGGCCCATATAGCTGTCTACTTTAGCCAACAGTCTGAACATATTACCCGACTCCGAACGCAGTAACGGCCTTTGATCGGAAATAAATCCTTGGTCAGTTAAATATTTGATCAATAAATCAATCTGTGTCCCTTTTCCGCAACCTGATCGTCCAATAAAAATAAAAGTTAACTTGTCCATTAAAATATGACTAAAAATTATAATGGTCTGATTATATCACAACTTCTAATAAAATCCCGCCATCTGGCGGGATTTTATTAGAAGTAACTAATACTCTCGCATGGAGATTTGCGCTTCAATTTGTTTGATGAATTCAATCGCCACCGAAACGACAATCAAGAGCGAAGTGCCACCGATCGCCATCGCCCGAATACCGGTTACTTGCTGCAAAATGAGAGGCAAGATGGCCATCACGCCAAGAAAAATGGCTCCGATTAAGGTTAAGCGATAAAGAATGTTGGCAATATATTCCGCTGTGGAGCGACCGGGACGCACACCGGGGATGAAAGCGCCGGATTTTTGCAAATTCTCCGAGACCGATTCCGGATCAAAAGTGACGGCTGAATAGAAATAAGTGAAGAGGAAGACTAGAACGAAATAAAGGAAGCCATAAATCCACAAGTTATTGATGACATAGCCAATGAAGCTGACCAGTCCCACTAAAAAGGCGTTGGTAGAGCTAGCGAGGAAATTTATAATCATTTGCGGAAAAAGTAGGATGGATAAGGCGAAGATGATGGGCATCACCCCGGCGTTATTGACCCGAATTGGCAGATAAGTAGACATGCCCCCATAAACTTTCATCCCTCGCACCCGCTTGGCATAAGTAACCGCAATCGGCCGCTCGCCTTCCGTGATAATTACCACTCCAACAATCACCGCAATCATAATGAGGGTAAAGGCCAGATAGAGAGGCAGCATATCGGGTGTAAAACCAAGATAAATTTCCCGCGCATAGGTCGGTAGGCTTGACACGATACCGGCGAAAATGATAAGTGAGACGCCATTGCCGATCCCATATTCGCTGATCAATTCTCCAATCCACATGGCTAAAAGTGATCCGGCCACCACCAGAAAAATATTCAACAAACGATCAAACATAGCCAGATTTCCCAGAATACCGTTGCGCTCCAAAAGGACCAGCATCCCAAAGCCCTGAAACGCCGCCAGGGGCACTGTGAGCAGGCGAGAATATTGGGCAATCTTTTTGCGTCCAGCTTCACCCTCTTCATGATAAAGCTCTTTAAGCATCGGGAAAATGAGGGTTAGCAGCTGAAAAATAATAGACGCAGTAATATACGGGCTAACTCCGAGCATCAAAATAGATAAGTTTGATAAACCGCCGCCGGAAAAAATATCCAGAATACCGAGGAAGTCGCTTCCCGCCAGATAGCCCTGCAGTTTAGCCATATCAACATTAGGAAGAGGCACCGCCGCTGCCAGACGAAAAACGGCCAAAGCGCCGATGACAAATAAAATCCGATTGCGCAATGAGCGGTCTTGGAAAATAATTTTTAGTTTTTCAAAAAATTTGTCTAACATTTTGAAATTGAATTATGAATTAAGGATTAAGGAAAATAATTTTATTCATTATTCATCATCCCTTACTCTTGAATAATCCCTCCCACCTTGGCAATCTTCTCTTTAGCCGCCAGGGAAACTTTACAGCCAATAATGGTTAATTTTTTGGTTAAAACGCCCGTACCGAGAATTTTTATAAGCGGTATGTTCTTGCCTTTTTTGCGAACCAGTTTTTTCTCCACCAAAATCTCAGGGGAAACAGTGTCGTTGCTGTCAAAAGCTTTTTCCAGATCAAACAAATTTACCGGAATGTCTTTGTCGTAAATTGAGCCGAAGCGATAACCGCGCCGTTTGGGCAATTTTTTGATGATATCACGAATCTCCGGACGGATTTTGTGTCCAGCTCGCGCTTTCTGACCTTTGGTACCCCGTCCGGCCGTCGTCCCGCGTTTGCCACCACGTCCCACATACCTTTTAGCCCGCAGAGATTTATTTCTTTTTAAATTATGAATTTGCATGGCGGCGTGTTAGCTTAGCTTTCTCAGAGCGATCATTCCCGCCCTGGCGATATTTAACTTATTTTTACTGCGAGACAGAATTTTAGCGTTAATATGGTGAATGCCAGCCAATTCAAAGACGGTGCGTAATGCACTACCCGCCACCAAGCCACGACCATGAGCCGGACGAGCGGTGATTTTAGAACTGCCAAATTTGGCGCTAATTTCGCGATCAATGCCATTTTCTTTGGTTAAAGGCACGATGATCATATTTTTCTTAGCCTGGTTTACCGCTTTATCAATCGCCAAAGACGTATCCATCGCCTTACCAACCCCAACTCCTACCTTACCTTTGCGATTACCGATTACCACCACCACGGAAAAACTAAAACGCCGGCCACCAGCCATCACCCGCGCTACTCGGCGAACATCAATTACTTTTTGATCATATTCTGGTTTAACTCGTTCAAAACGCGGACCACGCGGTCCTCCCGATCGGGATCGTCCAGCTCCGCCGAAGCGATTACCAAAACCTCCCGGTCGGCTAGTCGGAGTTGTGTTGGTATTCGGTTTGTTATTAGGTGTTTCCATTTAATTTATTTTTTGAATTTCCATTCGTAATTCGTCTTTCGTAATTAGAACTTTAATCCTCCTTCTCTCGCCCCATCGGCTACCGCCTTAACCCGACCGGTAAAAAGAAAACCGCCCCGATCAAACACCACTTGGCTAATTTTTTTATCCAGCGCTTTTTTGGCCAAATCAAAACCAACGGCTTGCGCGTTTGCCACCTTGGCAAAAGAATTGGTAGATGGCTTTTCGGCTTCAATCACTAAGTCGCTTGAGGAGGCTATAGTTTTGCCGGTTTCGTCATTGATAAGCTGGGCGTAGATATGAGAGTTAGACTTAAACACGCAAAAGCGCGGGCGATCTTTTGTCCCTTTGACCTTCATGCGCACTTTACGGTGCCGATTTATTCTTTTTTCGCGTTTGGTTTTCATCCCAGTTAAAAATTTATTTGCTAACCTTATCTTAATTATCGTTGTTTGTCTATTTTGTAATGTGCCCCGCCCATCTCATAATTTGTACCTTTATTTTTAACGGGACAAGTTTTATTTAAATTCGTAATTGTTCTATGACACAGTTTTTTTACCTTGCTTACGGTGGATTTTTTCCCCGATATAGCGGATGCCTTTGCCTTTATAGGGCTCGGTTTTCTTATAAGCACGGATTTTGGCCGCAAATTCTCCCACTTTTTCTTTATCAATACCGGAAATGGTAAAATTGTTTTTTTCCGTGACGGCTTTAATTCCATCGGGAATTAACACCTCTACCGAGTGAGAAAGTCCGATATTCAGAACGAATTTATTGCCAGCCACATTTACTTTATAGCCCACGCCTTCAATAGTGAGTTTCTTTTCGTAGACCTTAGTCACGCCGGCAATCATATTTTGAATGTGAGAACCGTAAGTCCCCCATAAAGCCCGACCGAAAACTGTGTTGGTAACTGGCGCCAAAGTAATTTCCTGATCTTTGATGGTAATAGTGATGTCATCTTTAAACTCGCGCTCTAACATGCCAAGCGGTCCTTTAACGCTAAGCCTTCGGCCGTTTTTGATTGCTTCCACCTGATCCGGAATCGTGATAATTTTTTTGCCGACGCGTGACATGTAATTTAATATACGAATTAACGAATTATGCTAATCTACCTGCCTGCGGTAGGCAG
>JBBUAE010000027.1:0-2260 GCA_038061005.1 Patescibacteria group bacterium
TAACTTGTTGGCTTACTATGTGGATAATTTTGCGCAGATTTTTCTAATCTTGCTGATGGTGGGGGTAGCTTTAGGCGTTATTTCCAGTTACTTAGCCGCCCGCCAATACTTAAAAGCGTAATTTATGAATAATTGTCTAAACTCTTCCCCTCCCTGCCTGCGGCAGGCAGGCAACTTAAGGGGGTAGAGTCTCTGTGTGTTGAGTTACAGAACTCTTTTCTTGGCAAGTATCTGGCGGAGCACGGATAAATTTCGGCTGAAATTTTCCTCGAGCTCGCGCCGTCGCGCTCGCTAGTCTCCGCCAAATACCTGCCGGCGAACGAGCCCTACAACTCAAAGTGTGTGGATAATTAGAAAGACGAATTATGAATAAAAATACTTGTCCCGTTAAAAATAGACGTACAAATTGTGAGATGAGCGGGATAAATTACAAGATAGACAAACGACAATAATTAAAGTAAGGTTAGCAAATAAATTTTTAATGGGATGGTAGCTAAAAAACAAAATCACAAATACATTTTTGTTTTTGGGGGAGTAATGTCCGGCGTCGGCAAGGGCGTCTCGGTCTCGTCAATCGGTAAAATTTTACAAGCGCGCGGTTTTGCCGTTAACCCGATGAAGATTGATCCCTATTTGAATGTGGACGCAGGGACGATGAACCCGATTGAACATGGAGAGGTTTTTGTCTTGGATTCCGGTTTGGAATGCGATCAGGATATGGGCAACTACGAGCGTTTTCTGGATCTTAATTTGCCGGCGGAAAATTATATGACCAGCGGTATGGTCTATAAATATGTGATTGATAAAGAACGGGCGCTCGGTTATGGTGGCAAATGCGTTGATCCGATTCCGGCCCTGCCGGACGAAATTCTTCGTCGCATCCAAGCGGCAAGCAATAAAACTAAAAACGATATTACCGTGGTAGAAGTCGGTGGCACGGTGGGTGAATATCAGAATGCCATTTATTTTGAAGCGGCTCGTATCTTAAAGCTCCGTCATCCCCAGGATGTTTTGTTTGTGCTGGTTAGTTATCTGCCGGTGCCGGGAATGTTGGGCGAGATGAAAACTAAACCGACTCAATATGCGATTCGCACCCTGAATTCTTACGGTATCCAGCCGGACATCGTTATCGCTCGTTCGGATTGTCCGCTGGACAAGAGCCGAAAGGAGAAAATTGCTTTCTCCAGCAATATTCCGGCCGACAACATCATCTCGGCGCCGGATGTGGACAGCATTTATGAAATTCCCATTAATTTTGAAAAGGACCGGTTATCAGACAAAATCATCAAGTTGCTTTATCTGAAATCGAAACACAGAGATTTAAAGGACTGGCGGAAAATGTACGAACGAATGAAAAATGCTACGAGCGAAATAAACATCGCCATCGTCGGTAAATACTTTAAGACGGGCAACTTTATCTTATCCGATGTCTACATTTCCGTGATTGAAGCGTTAAGGCATGCCGCCGGCTCGCTCGGTAAAAAAATCAAAATTGACTGGCTGGATTCCACCGAATTTGAAGAAAATCCCAGCCGGCTTAAAGAGCTTGAGCAATACGACGGCATCTTGGTACCGGGCGGTTTTGGTGCGCGCGGAGTGGAGGGCAAAATCGCCGTCATTAACTATGCCAGGGAAAACCGGATTCCGTATTTTGGACTTTGCTATGGCATGCAGTTGGCCATTATTGAATTTGCCCGTCACGTTCTCAAACATAAAGATGCCAACACGACGGAAATAAATCCGGCCTCCAAACATTCGGTGATTGATGTGATGCCGGACCAGAAAATCAAAATCGCTCGGGGCGAAATGGGCGGCACGATGCGACTCGGCGCTTATCCGGCCGTGCTGAAAGAGGGGACGATTGCCCGCGCGGCTTATGGTCAGAGGAAAATCAATGAACGGCATCGCCATCGCTACGAGGTCAATCTGGCCTTTATTATAGAGATTGAAACAGCCGGCGGCGTATTTTCCGGCCGCTCGCCAGATGGCAAATTAATGGAAATTTTTGAATTGCCCGAGACCGAACATCCCTTTTTTCTCGGCACGCAGTTCCATCCGGAATTTAAATCCAGCCCACTCCACCCGCACTCTCTATTCGTGGCTTTTTTGAAAGCCAGCGCCGAACGTCGTAGAAAATAAGCTAATTTAATCTCTATTTGTCTCCGAGCATTGAAAATATGCCTTTTTTCGGGTATAGTATTTTCATTATTGCGGGATCGTCCCTGCCTGCCGGCAGGCAGGTAATGGTAGTCGCCTCCTC
>JBBUAE010000028.1:0-7836 GCA_038061005.1 Patescibacteria group bacterium
TAAAATGGTTCTTCCAGTTTTAGTATATCCTTTCCATGAGATAATGCAAGCATTATACACAGCGTCGATAATACAACAAGATGGCACATTAGAAAATTCCCTGTTTTATTGACTGATTTGTCTTCTAGTTAGCGTTCGGAGTAATAACTATCTGTCTCATTTAACTGGTACACTCGATTCAATGATTTAATCAAGTCCGCGGTCGAAATAGTCGGCACTGCGCAAGGGAGAAACATTATCTCTGATATATTGTCCCATTCGTGCAAAATTCAACCCCTTGTCTTCCTATCCTCTGACCATTAAATTGAGGGTTAGATTCTGATCTATCTGTCCCCTCGCGGATTGTCTCCACCGCCCCTTCATATCCGGGGCCGTGAATCATCAGTTCGCGAGGTAACAATCATGAACGGACTCATGCTCCACTGCGGCGGTCAAGCGCCGCCGGAGCAATCCCCTTTTCCCGCTCCGGCGCTTTCTGATCTGCGCCGATTGTCACCGATATTTCACCGCCAGCGTCTCGCGGGGCGAACATGGAGGACAATTCCCCTATTATCACTGTGTGACGAAAGGCTGCCCGGCCTATGGGAAGGGCATCGTCAAAAATGTCGTGGAGACGGCGTTTACCTCCCTGATGACCCGCTACCAGCTTTCCGCCGATCATTTGGGTAAGATGAAACAATTGCTTTCGGCGGAACTGGCCGAAGTGGGCCGGGAAGCCCGGCGCAAAGTCGAGTTGCTGGACCGCCAGTTAGCCGAACTGGAGCAAAAGAAGCGGAGGATTTATGAAATGCGGGAAGATGGTTCCTACAGCAAGGAAGAATTCTTGGAACGGAAAACAGCCGTCGAGAGTGAGATCAATCAGACCAGGCTTGAGCGCCATGAATGCGATACCCAGCTACCCGATCTGGAGACCGTCTTCTATTATGCCCAGCAATTCGTGAAACGATTTGGCGACAATTGGGAACGGATGCCGGAAGACGTGGCCCGAGAGTTCCAAAAAATTGTTTTTCCCGACGGAATCGAGTACCGCCGCGACGAAGGTTTTGGAACCCCCAAACCAGGGCCAATCTTCAACGCCGTTCATAATTTTTTTTTGAATCAATCCCCTAAAGTCGGGACACTGGGATTCGAACCCAGAGTCACACGAACCCGAATCGTGTATGTTACCGTTACACTATGTCCCGGTGTAAAATTTAGGCGGGCGCGTCGTGAATGTTACCGTTACACCACATTCCGTTTAATTTTTCTATTGTAGCACAATCTATGCTAGTCGGGGTGCCGAGAATTTCACTGCTCGTCCCGACCAAATACGGCGGGACTGCGCTCTAAGAACCCTCGGTTCTCAGCGACTAGCGCCTGCTCTCCCTCACGGGGAGATATTAACATCTCTCCCCGACCCCCTCTTCGGTTCAAATCTCGGCACCTCAAAATTCAACTGTCGTTGAATTTCTTGTCGGGGTGCCGAGATTTGAACTCGGACTAAATCCTCCCAAAGGACTCGTGCTACCGTTACACTACACCCCGTTTCAAAAAATAATACAACATTATTAACCTAAATTCAAATTAATCAATTTCCTTAACCGGATTAAGGAAGCATTAATAGGATAAAAAAAGAGAACCGCGCGGAAGCTTGGTTCTCTATAAAAATCCTACATATTTATTGACCTTGAATTACGGCAACTCTTTTCTTGGCAGATGTTTTGCAGAGCATGAATATCCGCCGCGGCGGATTCCTCGTGTTCCCTGCCTCGCCGGCCGGCAGGCTCGCTAGTCTCTGTAAAACATCCGCCTTCGACGAGTTTCGTCATTCAAAGTTATCGAATCGGAAGGTTAGCGCACGGCCAGAGTGTCGGCCTTGTACAGCAGGTTTTTGGGCTGGATAGAAACCAGCTTTTCTCCGCAGTCTTCAATATGACCGGCATAGATGACTTGGTAATCGTTTAGTCTAGCTATCCCCGAAACAGCCGGCTCATCTTTTTCGGCTACATAGAGGGCAAATCCGGCGCCCATATTGTAGTTGCCGTACATTTCGCTGTCCTCCACTTGTCCGTGTTCTTGAATGAACCGGAAGACAGGTTGAGGTTCGGGAATCTGCTCAATCATGTAGGCGAAGATCTGTGGTGCGCGCATCAACTTGCGCCAGCCATGGCCAGTGATGTTTACGGCGTAGTGCAAATTGATCTTGGCTTTCTGGCAGGCGCGGATCATATCCACGTAGATAGTGGTCGGATCAAGCAAGGCTTCCCCATAACATCTGCCGTCGGGCATTGGGGAGAGATATCCTTCCGGGAGCTTATCGGTAATCTGGCGAGCCAGGGTTAAGCCGTTGGCGTGGATGCCGGAGCTCAACAGCAGAATGATAACATCGCCAACTTCAATCTTGTCGGCTCTGATCAAGTCGGTAGGGTAACCGACTGAATCTGACCAAACAAAACCGACCGCCGAGCCGGACAATAGTGCCGTGTCGGGACAGATGATTCCCTTCAGGGTCGACGTTTCGCCTCCACCCCAAGCGCAGCCAGCAAGTCTACAGGCGTGAGCCGTACCTTTGATCAGATCTTGGTAGCGTTTCTCGTCTTGGAACCAGTCCGATGCGCCGACGGCGAGGTGTAGAGCAAATGAGGTGGGTAAAGCGCCGCAGGTGATGAGATCGTTGACGACCATCGCTACGTTGCACTGGGCGGTTTGGTCGTAGTACGATTTTCCGGTGAGAGCGTACATAGCATCGGCGACTAAATTTTTGCTACCGAGACCTTCCTCCACGTGGGCGATAAACCGATCACCCCAGCGCTGAAGATAGACACTCTCTCCGCGACTCCATTCTTCTTCTTGGATGCCCATGCTCCTGATGGCTTCGGCGGTCTCGCGTCCAGCCAGTTGGCAGGCTCGTTTAAACGGATCCATACTGCCATAATCCACGCCGCTTCCGGCATAAGTCATACCAGGCATACTGTTTCTCCTTCCATTTAGGATTCAATAAATTTGGAAAGATCAAAATATCCTCTCTACTTAATCACAAAGAGGGGAAAAAAGCAAAGGTCGTTTTTGAATAGTGGATCCCGTCAGAGACCGCGGTCGCAACGGGATAAAAGGAGGCTAGCGGTTATTTCATTCAGATCGTTTGTTACAATTATTGCTAATAGGCTAAGCTTACAAGACCGCGACCTGTCTCTAACGGGATGGACAGACTTTTTAGTTTGATTAAGATAGAGAGATGGATTTATTTGACCAAAATGAAAATCTAAAAAAAGATGCGCCATTGGCTGATCGAATACGACCAACCACTTTAGACGAGTTTGTTGGACAAGAACAACTCGTGGGGGAGGGAAAACTTTTGCGTCAGTTAATTTTGGGCGATCAAATTCCCTCACTCATTTTATGGGGACCACCCGGTACCGGTAAAACAACTTTGGCCAGAGTTATTGCCCAGATGACCGGTTCATTTTTTGTCTCTTTTTCCGCGGTCACTTCCGGCGTGCCGGAGTTGCGCGAAATAATTAAGGAAGCGGAGAAACGGCACAAATTTGATCACCGGAAAACAATTCTTTTTATTGATGAAATCCACCGCTGGAATAAAGCGCAACAAGATGCCCTTCTGCCGCATGTGGAAAATGGGACCATCGTCTTAATCGGCGCGACGACGGAGAATCCCAGTTTTGAAGTTATCTCGGCGCTCTTATCGCGGGCGCGAGTCTTTGTGCTGGAACAACTGACCGCCGAAGATATTTTTACCATTTTAAAACGAGCACTCAAAGATAAAGAGAGGGGACTGGGTGGACAAAAAATAAAAGGAAGCGACATCGTCCTCAAATATTTAGCCGGTTTTTCTAATGGTGATGCGCGCGTGGCCTTAAATGCCTTGGAATCGGCGGTCAAAGGGCTCGCCCACCAAAGTTTTGCCAAGCAAAATTTAGGCGGGCTGGTTTCACAGAACCAGTTAGAGTTAACCAAGGAGATGATCACAGACGCTTTGCAGAAATCGCATTATTTATACGACAAGGGTGGCGAACAGCACTATAATATTATTTCGGCGTTACACAAATCCCTGCGCGGTTCGGACGCCAACGCGGCGCTTTATTGGATGACGCGAATGTTTCTGGCGGGGGAGGATCCGCTTTATATCGCGCGGCGGCTGGTGCGCTTCGCGGCGGAAGATGTCGGCCTGGCCAACTCGCAAGCGATGGTGCAGGCGGTGGCCGGCTATCAAGCTTGTCAGTTTCTCGGCCGGCCGGAATGCGATGTGCATCTGGCGCAAGTGGTGGTGTACTTAGCAAGGTGCAAAAAATCCAATGAACTTTACCGCGCACTCGGTGAAGTAAAACACGATGTGGCGGAGACGATGGATGAACCGGTTCCGATTCATCTGCGCAACGCGCCGACCAAATTAATGAAAGAATTGGGCTACAGTAAAGATTACAAATACCCGCCTGACCGGCAGGCAGGCAATCCGAATTTTGAGGGCAAGGTGGAGCAGGATTATTTGCCCAAGAAACTCAAGAAAAAGAAATGGTTGAAAGAATAGTTTATAATGCAGAATAAAAAATGAAAAATATAATTTGTCCTTTTTGTGATATTTTAAATAAATTTTCTTCCGGTTGTGATGTGCGGCAAAACTGCCGTCCTTTTATGAAGCAGACTGATTTGAAGATCGATCATCTTCATTTTCATTTACAGCCGCGGGAATTAAATGATGAACTTTATAAGAAGTGCCAGATTCACGAAAAAGAAATTTTTCAGCAAATGGCAGCAATAGACAAAGCGCTTTTCGATTTGTTCAAAAGTAAATAAACCAAAAGTGCTATAATGTTTGTGGGTTACAAATTAATAAAGTAATTTTTTAAAACTATGACAGGATACATCACTAACATTGAACAAGACAGTTTGCAAAATGCCAATTTTAGAAAAGTTCTTTATACCGCGCCGCACTCGCAATTAGTTTTGATGAGTTTAAAACCAAACGAAGAGATCGGCGAAGAGGTGCACGAGCTGGACCAATTTATTCGCGTAGAAGTGGGGGAGGGCAAAGCCATCCTTGATGGGGTAGAGACGCCGCTTGCCAATGGATCGGCCGTGGTCATCCCGCAGGGCACGAGGCATAATATCATTAACACTTCGGCGGTCAAAGAAATGAAACTTTACACTATCTACTCGCCGGCTGAACATAGAGATGGTGTCATCCACGCGACCAAACAAGAGGCGATTAATGACACCACAGATTCACCCCGTTAAATAATTCTCTTTTGGAGAATTCCCGCAAAGCGGGATTTAACAGGGTAAATTTGATGGCAAGACCACAGAATAATCAAGAATTATCAGCCCTAAACATCAGAGCGTTGGGCGAAAAAATTCTAGTGGTAACATTTAGGAGTTTAGTTTGATTGTAGTAGGTGAAAGGGAGGTCGAGACCATTAATATTCATAGTTTGCAAAGTGAAGGGGTGAGAGCATTTATTTCTGCCCCTTCACCTTGCCAATTATATGAAGTATCATATAATTGGTTCGGTCGGTCGTAACAGAAAATAATTATTTTCTGTTACTCCCTCACTGCCAATTATTAAGAGTAAGATAAAGGTATGTCTTTACTGTCCACAGAAGAAGAGATAGTTCCAGAAAATTTAGGGCAAAAGAAAGACGAGGGGTTGCTCAATCTCTCCTCGACCCGCCCCGATGTCTTTGGTTTACTGATCGATCGCTATGAAAAAGCTTTTTTGCGTAAAGCGACTTACATTTTAGGATCGGAGGAAGAGATTAAGGATGTGGTGCAGGACGCCTTTGTTAAGATTTACCTTAATGCTTCAAAGTTTAGAGCAGCAGAGGGTTCCTTCCAGTCTTGGTCATATAAGATCCTGATCAATACCTGCTTAGCCTATTATAATAAAAGAAAGAGAGAGCGAACTAATATTTTTCGTTTGCCAGAAGGAGTCGACGAGTTAGTGCCTGATAAACAAGGACTGGCCGCCTGGGAAAGAAGGTTGGATCACGATTATTTGTTATCGCTATTGTCGCGCTTGCCTGTTTTCTTATCCAGACTGATTAAACTGCGTTTTCTGGAGATGGTGCCGGAAAGGGAAATTGCTAGACGAGAAGGAATATCGGAGGGGACTGTTAGAACACGAATTTATCGCGCTAAGGAAAAATTAAAAAAATTGGCCGCCGATTTACCCTTCTAAGTTTTTGCCAGTAAAGACTACTTACCGCCTTATTTTAATTATAAATTACATTAAAGACTATCCACTAACCACCTTAACCTCATAATGTCCTTGCTAAAGTGTTGGCAAAAATTGTGGCGGGTGAAGAAATTTAAATTAAAGATGACAATACTTAAAGAAGAAATAATGATAAGGATACGGTTTATCTATCTCATCCGCCAAGCGGCCAATTCTGTTTTGGTCAAATTGGCTGTTATTGCTAGTCTGTTAGGCCTGGTTTCTCTTTGGGTCTCGGTTAAAAATATTTACCACAATGCTCCGGCTCTGTCTGATCTGACCGGATTTTTAGGCTACTCAACTAACGCTTTTCTCCACACCGGATTGGCCGTTAAGGTCACAGTTATTGCTCTGCTCTATCTGGGTTGGCTCTTAGGACTCGATATTTTGAAAAATAACCGGCGCCTGATCAGCAAAATAAGGTTAATTAAGTATCAATAACGCCAGGCATTGATTTGACACAAAACATCCTTCTCCTAGAAGGGTTTTTTGCTAAATTAACACTGGAATTACCCTCCTAGTTGACCCCGTTAGAAGCAAGTTGCCCCAAGGCGGCTGAAGCCCTCCCGCCTGAAGCGGGAGGGCGGCTTCTAACGGGGTTGACCTTTTTACTGTTTTGCCTTATACTGTATGTCTAAGAGTAGTTGTAAGATTTCTCTTATTAGGTTTTCTCGGAGCTTAGCTAATGCGTTGTATTCACCCTGTTTGAATAAAAATTGCTATGCAATTTTAAAATCCTAAAAGGATTTTTATTCAACAGGGTAAATGTTTTTAGTTTAAGTACTCAAGTGGTCAGTTTTTGGCGAGGAAAATCTAGGCGAGAAGGTCGCCTTACACGCATTAGTTTTTAGAAAAAAATGACGAAGAAATTGTATGTAGGAGGTCTTCCTTATTCTACCAGTGAAGACACCTTGCGCAGTTCTTTTGCCAAAGCTGGTAACGTTGAGTCCGCATCAGTCATCATGGACAAAATGACCGGCCGTTCTAAGGGTTTCGGTTTTGTGGAAATGTCCACGGACGACGAAGCTCAAAAGGCAATTGAAATGTGGAATGGGCAAGAGATGGATGGTCGCAAATTGACCGTCAACGAAGCCCGCCCGCAAGAAGCGCGCCCACAAGGAGGCCGCGGCTATGGCCAAGGTTTTGGTGGACGATAATTCACCCAGTTAAATAACTTTGCTTCGCAAAGTTAGGCCAAAGGCCTATTTAACAGGGTTAACTCCAAAAACAAAAACCCGTACCTCGAAAGGTGCGGTTTTTGTTTGGAAAAATAAAAAAATATGGTAATCTCTTATCAGTTAAACGGGCTGGAGTATGGCGGTACCTGCCTGCCGGCAGGCAGGGTATTTGCCCACGTGCCCGCCTAACTTTTGCTCTTATCGGGATATAGTATAGCGGCAGTATACACCCATGGGGTGGGTGAGGCCTGGGTTCAATTCCCAGTATCCCGACAGAGCGAGCAAAATTTAGGCGGGTGAAAGTGGGTAAGGACGGGGTTCGACTCCCCGCAGCCCGACACGTAAAAAAATCCGCTTGATGCGGTTTTTTACGTGAAGGGGTGAGCGAGCAAACTGCTTTGCTCGCGTCGGAGAGTCGAAAATCGCAGCCCTGTTTCGTCAGCAGACGAAACA
>JBBUAE010000029.1:0-15793 GCA_038061005.1 Patescibacteria group bacterium
GTCGCGCCTGCCTGCCGGCAGGCAGGCTCGCTAGTCTCCGCTCAAACGCAGGGCGAGACTCCTCACCCCCTAAAAAGTCTCGGCCTCAACTAGTTTCGTAATTTAAAGTCATTAGCAAAAATCAATAAATTAATAAAAATTATGCAACAAACAAGAGCCATATTTATAGAACATATTCAGACTAGATTAATTTGGACACTTTTGGTGACTCTTGTTTTGTTGTTGAGCTCTTATTTATATTTGGTGAACAGATCAATTTTTAATATCGTCGAGCGCAAGCAGGCTGAGGAAACTATTAATTCTCTTAATACGAAAGTGGCTATGTTGGAAACCGACTACATGACTTTAACCACTAGCAAGATTAATTTAGATTATGCCCATTCCCTTGGTTACCAAAATGTTCTCAATAGTTTAAGTTATATCGCTAAAAGTGTTAAGCCCATGGCTATCTTCATGCCTAATAATGAAATTTAATCCGGTAGTAAGAATTAGATTAATTTCTTTTTTTATTGTCGCCCTAGTTGTGTTGTTTGTTGTTAGATTGTTTTACATTCAGATTGTCAGGGGAGAATATTATAGCGATAAAGCCGATCAACAATATATGCATCCGGTCGCCAATATTTTTGATCGGGGGGCCATTTATTTTACGACCAAAAATGGTGATCTCATCTCGGCCGCCACTCTCAAACGGGGCTATAAAATAGCCTTAAACCCCATGCTGCTAGCCAGTAGTACAAAAGAAGATGTTTTCACTAAATTATCTCCTCTCCTACTCTCCCTTCCCCGTGATGATTTTATGGCCAAGGCCGACAAGAAAAATGATCCCTATGAAGAGTTGGTAACTAGAGTAGACGAGAGTACGGCCAAAAAAATTATCGCTCTGAAGATTAGGGGGTTGGTTGTCTCGGAGACAAAATGGCGCTACTATCCGGCTGGTCCTCTGGCTGCTCATACGATTGGCCTGATGGCTTACAAGGGGAATGATTACCTTGGTCGCTATGGTATAGAGAAAACTTATAATGATGTTTTGACGCGCAGTGGAGAACACTCTTTTGTGAATTTTTTTGCGGAGGTTTTTTCCGGTTTAGGGCGGGGATTAGCCCAAAATGGAGAACGGGGAGAAGGGGATGTTGTTTTGACTATTGAACCAACCGTTCAAAACTATTTAGAACAGGTTTTAGCTGCCACTAATAATGACTGGCACCCAACGATGATCAGTGGCCTTATCATTGATCCCCAGACCGGAGAAATTAAAGCTATGGCTGCTCTGCCGAATTTTAATCCTAACGAGAAACAGTCTGATTTGTCCGTTTTGCCTAATCCGCTAGTGGAGCACGTTTACGAATTGGGATCTATTATGAAACCCTTGACGATGGCCGCCGGTTTGGACACTAAAGCAGTGACGGCCACGACCACCTATGATGATACTGGCTGCCTAACGCTTAATAAGAAAACGATTTGTAATTATGATCGCAAAGCACGAGGGGTCATTTCCATGCAGGAAGTACTCAATCAATCGCTAAACCTGGGGGCTACTTTTATAGAACAACAAATCGGTAAAGACAAGTTTCGCCAATATTTCTTAAATTATGGTTTGGGGACAAAGACCGACATAGATCTGCCGGGCGAAGTATCCGGACTGGTGCAAAATTTAAGCAGTAAAGAAGATGTCAATTTTGCCACCGCGGCTTTTGGGCAAGGGATTGCTGTCACTCCCATTGCCATGGTGAGGGCCTTATCCGCTCTAGGTAATGGTGGCTATTTGATAAAACCACACCTGGTTAAATCTATTCAGTACGAGACGACTTTAACCGAGAATATTAAACTTCCTACTACCGAGCAGGTGATCAAACCAGCTACCAGTCGGGAAATTACTCGCATGTTGGTGGAAGTGGTGGACAAAAAATTAGCCAATGGTAAAGTAAAAATGCCCCATACCAGTATTGCCGCTAAAACAGGCACCGCTCAATTGGTTAATGTTGCCACAAAAGGATATTACGACGATCGTTATCTGCACTCATTTTTCGGTTATTTCCCGGCTTCCAACCCGCGCTTTTTAGTTTTCTTAATGATGGTTTACCCCAAGAATGTCAATTACGCTTCCGAGACACTCGCGATGCCATTTTCTGATTTAACTAAATTTTTAATTAATTATTATGAAATACCGCCGGATCGCTAGAAATAAATTACGACTTATGAATGATGAATTACCTGCCTGTGGCAGGCCGGTAAATAAAAATTCAATATGATTAAAACCTCATTAAAAAAAATCGTTACTTTGATTCTTAAGTGGGAGGCCAAGCTGGTTCTTAAAAAATACCGGCCACAAATTATTGGTGTCACCGGCAATGTCGGTAAGACGGGAACTAAAGAGGCAATTGCGGCGGTGATGAAGAGTAAACTTAAAGTGCGCCAAAGCAGCAAAAGTTATAATAATGAGCTAGGAGTGCCGCTGACGATCATCGGGACAATGACGGCTTGGGGAAGTTTTTTCGGCTGGCTTAAGGTCATTTACCGGGGGTTGGTTTTAATTATTTTTAAAGAAGATTATCCCGATTGGCTGATTTTAGAAATCGGGGCTGATCGGCCGGGAGATGTTAAAAATATTGTTAGCTGGATTAAATTTGACATTGCCGTCGTGACTCACTTGCCGGATATCCCCGTGCATGTGGAATTTTTTTCCTCTAAAGATCAGGTGGCGGAAGAAAAGATGGCTTTGCCTTTATCTATCAAAAAAGACGGTCTGGTCATCATCAACCACGACGATTCCAACACTCAACCATTTAGGGATAAGATTAAGGCTAGGATTTTAACCTATGGCTTTGATGATGGATCGGATGTCCGAGCTTCTAATGCCCATACCATTTATGAAGAAAGTGGTAAACTGAAATTTCCCTCCGGCCTAACTTTTAAATTAGACCATGCTGGTAATAGTGTCCCGGTGCGGGTGAATGGGACATTGGGAACGCATGTTGTTTATCCCATTTTAGCTGCCATTGCCGTGGGTATTTCTCAAGATATTAATTTGGTTACTATTGTTGAAACAATTACTACTTACGAATCACCAGCCGGTAGACTGCGTATTCTAAGAGGGATCAAAGATTCTACGATTCTAGATGACTCCTATAATTCTTCGCCGGCGGCACTGGAAGCCGGGCTTAAAGCGCTGGCTAGTCTAGAAACCACTGGTCCGGCCGGTACCGGCGGGCGCAAAATTGCGGTGATTGGCGACATGATGGAATTGGGCAGCTTTACCCTGGAGGCCCATCGGCAAGCGGGAATTTTGGCTAGTATATTTTGTAACCTCATCATGACTGTTGGTTTACGGGCTAAATTCGCGGCCGATGCGGCCCAGGAAAATAATTTTGCTGCAGACAACCTATTTCATTTCAATGATTCTGTTTTGGCCGGCAAAAAGTTACAAAATCTGATTAAGCCAGGCGATATTATTTATGTGAAGGGCTCGCAATCGATGCGGATGGAAAAGGTGGTGGAGGAGATAATGCTTAATCCTGACCAGAAAGGAAAACTGCTTGTTAGACAAGAAAGTGAATGGCTAAACCGCTAGTTTGTCACGGCTAAAACATTTTGAGTACAAAATGTTCGCCCGACCAATTTTAGTAAAAATTGGTTTAGGGAGAAAAAGAAAGAGTTATTGGTCAGGCAGGAGGAGGAGTGGAAAAATCGTTAAATCTTTATTTTTTGAAATAATTTTTGATTCTAGACTGAATAGCTCTAGGATGTTATACTATTTTCGTTATTTTAGACGGCCCTATCGTCCCTGCCTGCCGGCAGGCAGGTAATGGTTAGTCCCTATTTTTTAAAAACTGTGTCCTACTGGGTATATATATTAGAGTCTGAATCAAACCATAGATACTATATTGGTTCTACTAGCAACATTGAGAAGCGCCTCAAACATCACAATGATGGTAGAGTTAAAAGCACCAAAAGTGATCGATTGTGGATATTGCGGCATGCCGAAAAATATCTTACACTAAGCGAGGCTTGTAAACGTGAAATGCAGTTAAAAAGTTGGAAGAGCAGAAAAGCAATTAAGAAGCTATTTGAGGCGCATTCGTCTAACGGCTAGGACGCCACCCTCTCACGGTGGCAATACGGGTTCGATTCCCGTATGCGTCACAGTTTTTAAAAAATCGAGGATCCTCGATTTTGATAAATCAAAATCGGGAGACATCACCCTCTCACGGTGGTAATTCGGGTTCGACTCCCGGTAGGGTCACACGATACGAAAAAGACTAGACTGCTCTAGTCTTTTTAGAGATGTGTGAGAGCGGAGCCATGTTTTTGTAGCAACAAAAACGGGCGAGCCGGGGTCGGCGAAATTTGCCGAGTGGCGACGAGGCAAATATTTGCGACCACAGCAATTTAGTACGCGAAGCGTTCCTTTGAAGATTTACTGAAACTTATGCTAGGATTTTAAGATGGACAGAAAATCCTTTGAACAACTAGTCACCGGAGGGGTAGATGCTATTCCGGGAAAATTTTTGCAGAAAATGAAAAATGTGCGAATCGTAGTGGAAGATTATCCTTCGCCGGAGCAAAGAGAAAAACTAAAACTGCGGGGCGACACGCTTTTGCTCGGCTTATATGAAGGAGTGCCGCAGCCGGCGCGCGGTTGGGGCTACACTATGGTCCTGCCGGATAAAATTACTATTTTTCAACAATCCATTGAACAATTATTCTCTAATCCGGCTGATATAAAAAAACAGGTCAAAGAAACGGTTTGGCATGAAATTGCTCACCATTTTGGACTAAACGAGAAGGGAGTGCAAGAAGCGACTAAGCGCCAAAGGCCTGAAGCGGAAAAAAAGCTTTAAATTAAGGCTGTTTTTAGCTGTGTACTGATAAGTATTGACAAAATATGACTCTTGGTGTACAATAAACAACAGTAAGGTAGATGTTAGTTCTATCTATTTAAACCCGAGAAAGGAGATACGGACATGGTATTCGTGCCGACGACAGGTAAACGCCAAGTCGGAACCATTCAAAAATGGTTTCCGGAGAAAAACTACGGCTGGGCGAAAGACGACCGTGGGGAGCAATTCTTTGTTAGTGGCCGAGACTTTCGGGTCCTGCGGACTGACAAAGCGGAGCTACGCTTGATCTATTTCTGGCCCGGCTTGCGCTACGCTCAATCTGCCATCCAGAATGAGTGCCGAGAAGGAGTCCGCATCTCCTTGCTACCTGTTTCCTCAGACGATCCGTGGCGCCGGCGGTGGGCCAGCGAATGGACTTTGGCTAATTGGGAAACCGGTCTGATGGAAACCCTGGCCGTATTAAGGGAGATGCGGGAAAATGACGAGCGTTGTCTTCGGGAAAGAGAAGAGAAGGTTCGGCAGCAACGAGCCGCCGCCGCGAAACGAGAAGAAGAAAGACTGTTCGTGTTCAACCATCACGACCAGATCAGCCACGCCATGGCCAAAGTGATGGAAGCATGTATGTTTGGGTGAGAGTTTCTTCCCCCACTTCGTTCCTTGGAATTGACAAGGCCTACAGATTAAGCAATATCTGTAGGCCTTTTTATTTGCCTCCATCGCCTTTTATTTTATGGGAACTGGCTCACCGTGGCTTACCTCTCGAACTAAAAAACAGCAGATTTAACGACTGATCGCTTTTCTGCTACAATTAGCCCTATGACTGTTTCTACCATCATCATAGTTTTGTTTGTGGTAACGGCTATTTGTCTCGGACTGGTAGCTTTTTTGGTTTATAAATTGCTGTCCCAGAAAAAAGAAGCAGAGGATAACGGTCCGCTTTTATTGCTCCAAAACCAACTGGAAAATCTGACTAAAACCTTAGACAGCCGTCTAAATGAAACGACAAAATTAAGCCATGAATCCATACGAGCGCAGTTCGGAGAATTTACCCGCCTGTCGCGAGATGTGACGGAAAAACTGGTACGGCTGGAAGAAACTAATAAACAGCAGGTGGTGCAAGTAACGAGTTTTACCGATCAATTAGCGTCGCTCGCGGATGTGCTGAAAAACCCCAAGCAGCGGGGGATTCTGGGCGAATATTATCTGGAAACCCTACTTAAGAATGTCCTGCCTACCGGTAGCTACCAAATGCAGTATCCATTTAAAGATGGCACGATTGTGGACGCAGTAGTGTTTGTGAAAGACAAAATCATTCCGATTGACTCCAAGTTCTCGCTGGAGAATTATAACCGACTGGTGGAGGAGCGGGATCCCAATCAAAAAGAAATCTTGGAAAAAGCCTTTCGGGCTGACCTCAAGTTGCGCATTGATGAAACGGCCAAATATGTGAAGCCGTCGGAGGGAACGATGGATTTTGCTTTTATGTTTATTCCGCACGAGGCGATTTATTATGATTTGCTCGTGGCGCAGGTGGTGGGGGCGGTCAAAGTCAATACCCGTGACCTGATTGAATACGCTTTCAAAGAAAAGCATGTCATTATCGTCTCGCCGACTTCTTTTCTGGCTTACTTGCAGACGGTGCTACAGGGTTTGCGGGCGTTACAAATTGAGGAGTCGGCCAAAGAAATTCGGGCCCGAGTGGAAGATTTAATGAAGCACATTTACGCCTACGATGATTACTATAAGAAACTGGGAAATTCTCTCCAGACAACCGTTAACCACTATCAGACGGGCTATAAAGAGCTCAAGAAAATAGATAAGGACATTCTTAAAATAACAGGCACCGGAGGCCAAATTGAGCCTTTGGCGATAGATAAGCCAGTCTTAGAAGATTGATTTTATGGAAATAGCCAATGGCGTTCGAGGAGGGACTGGCCGGGTTTCATTATTTGGTAGACCTTGTTTTTTTGAAATGATAGTGTAAAATATGACCATTATGACATTCGCTGTAATTAAAACGGGAGGCAAGCAATACAAGGTGACAGAGGGACAAACCCTTAAGATTGAAAAGCTACCGAAAGTAGAAGCTGGCCAAAAGATAACTTTTGACGAGGTTTTACTAGTGGCGAACGATCAAGACGTGAAGGTTGGCACTCCATGGGTGGAGGGGGCTAAGGTTACCGCTACAGTGGTTCGAGAGGGGAAGGGGAAGAAAGTCACGATTGTACACTATAAGGCCAAAATTCGCCACCAGAAAATTACCGGCCACCGCCAATCGTTTACAGAGGTAAAGATCACCTCGATTTAATATTTTTGAAACACGATAAAACCCGCCTAGCCGCGGGTTTTTCTCTACTCCCCCTCGCTCATCCCGACCAAATGCGTCGGGACACCATGCCCGCTCGGGCTCCGTAAGTTTCCCAAAATATTAAATCTCGTTCCGTTGGGAATACTATCAAACATTGGACAAAAATAGGTAATTGTGCTAGAAATATAATTAGAAAGTGAGGTGATAAAAATGCCCATTCTGTTCGTTTACGGCGTGCCGGAAGATGAGAAACAAAACGGACTGCAAGTTCTTTGCAATTACCTGAAAGACGCGGTTTGTGCGGTTGAAGAACTGAAGATGACTCCGTCAAAGGTTACCGTCTTTTTCCCCCCCGATCGATTTAAGGCCGGTCTGGGTGAGAAGATTATTGTCATCGCCAAAATTTTTGCCGGACCAGATCGGACCGATTTGGTTTTGCAAAAGCTGGCGGCCAGAATCTGCAATGCTCTTGTGACCTTGTATCCTGCCACTGATCATGTTGAATGTCATCTGGAACTGATCAATCGGGACCGCTCGCAAGTGATTTCCCGCCTCTAATACCTGCGAAGAAGCAAATATTTAGCCGTCCGAATTCTCAAGAGAATCTAGGCGGCTTTTTTAGTGCCTGTTCTCTAACGCGTTTTTGATCGTGTCAGAATCAGAATATTCAATCTCGGTACCGGAGGACAGACCACGGCCGAGAATGCTAATCTTAACACTCTTACTTACGTAAGGTTTTAAAAGTTTCTCCAGATATTCAATCGTGTTGTCGCCATCACGGGTCACGCTCAGGGCAATAATAATTTCCTTCAGCGTATTGGCTTTAGTTTTTTGATCTACTAGTTTTAATAATTCTTTCTCTTTAATCCTTTCGGCCGGATTTTTGGCTAAAATAGGAATTAAGCCGCCCAAGACAAAATACTTGCCGTTATAGACTCCCATCTTTCTGATATTTTCTAAATCAATGTCTTTCTCTACCAGCATCAATAAACTATCATCCTTGGTCTCGTCCGCGCACAGACCGCAAATATCCGCCTGATTCTTAGTGGTAGGCCTGCCTGCCGGCAGGCAGGGGATAAAGAAACGTAAACATTGCTCACATTGATGGACGTCTTTTTTAAGTTCACTAATGAGTTGTGATAAGTTGGCTAGAGTACCCGGATGTTGGGCTAAAAGAAAATAGACAAAACGCCTAGATTGTTTAGGACCAACTCCTGGAAAACGGATAAAGATTTCAGACAATTTGGAAATTATATCGTCCATCCCGTTAGAAATCTCTTAGCATCATAATTTTTGTTGGCCATTGTGTGTTTATCATAGAATTCAAAATTACTCATCTACCATCTGTGCATTCCTGCCTGCCGGCAGGCAGGTATTTCTAACGGGATCCATATCCACATTAAAACGCTCCAAAGTCGCTCTTATCAACGGATAAGAAGCTGACCTTCTGCTCGTCAAAGAAGAGCTCTAAACTACCAGTTGGACCGTTACGATGTTTCTCAATTAAAATTTGCGCGATATTTTTCTTCTCGCTATTTTCATTGTATTTATCTTCGCGGTGAATAAACATCACGACATCCGCGTCCTGTTCAATGGAGCCGGAATCACGCAGATCGGACAGGCGCGGTTTGCCCCCGCGTTGTTCCACGGCGCGGTTGAGCTGAGACAGAGCGATCACTGGCACTTCAAGCTCGCGCGCTAGGCCCTTCAAGGAACGGGAAATTTCTGTCACCATCTGCACCATAGAATCGGACTCGCGGCGAGGAACCATTAGTTGCAAATAATCCACCACAATCAGCCCGATGCCATTATCACCCCTCAATTTGCGCGCTACGCTGCGCATTTTGGTGATGTTGTTGGAAGACTCGTCGTCTATGTAAATCGGAGCCTTGGCCAGTGTGCCCATAGCATCTTGGAGACGAGAGAATTCTTCGTCGGTGTTGATTCGGCCGGTGCGTAAGCGCCAAGAATCCACTCCAGACTCAGCCGCTAACAGGCGGTCTACCAATTGCTGCGAGCTCATTTCTAAGGAAAAGATCAGGGTGGGAATATTTTCTCGGCAAGCCACATGGCGAACGATGTCCAAGGCGAGCGATGTCTTGCCCATTGACGGGCGAGCGGCAAGAATGATCAGATCGGATTTTTGGAAGCCGGACAGCTTATTATCCAGTTCTTTAAAGCCGCTTGGCACGCCGCGAATGCCAGTGTCAGACTCGCGCAAGTGATCAAATCGCTCCCAGGCTTCCTTCAGCTCATCTTTGATGGAGACGAAGGCTTTTTTAGTAAAATTGGCAAGATTAAAAACCAGTTTTTCCGCTTTATCAAAAGTGGTGTCCAGCTCTTCGTTTTCTTTGTAACCCAGTTCTAAAATTTGCTCGGCTGAATCAATCAAGCGGCGCAGAGAAGACTTTTTGGCCACAATATCGGCATAATGTTTAAGATTAGCGGCGGAAGGCACGGCGCCATTTAGTTCTACCAAGTAGGATGACCCACCCACCCGATCCAGCGCTTTATTTTCGCGCAAGACCGTGGTAACAGACACGAGATCAATCGGTTCGGATTTTTCAAACAAAGTCATCATCGCTTGATAAATCAATCGGTGTTTTTCCGCATAAAAATCATTAGCGTGGACATAATCAGCCACCTCGTTTAGCCCGTAAGGACGGATCATAATAGAACCCAGCAGGGCTTGTTCGGCCTCCAGATCGTGCGGTGGTATGCGTAGCGATGTTTTGCTCATTTTGGAAATTACTTCGGTCATGTTTACCTTATGGAGTAATCTGCCCCGGGCGGATAAAATTGCACAGCAATTTTTACTCTATAGGGTGAATTTTACCATAAAATGAAAAAACCCGGCACTAGGAAGTGGAGTTTTTTTTGTGAGTAATAAGTGGAAAAGTCTAGTTCCTTCTTATTTTTGGCCCCCTATCGGTATCTTCCACGCTGTAGCCTAGCCCGCGAATTTCTTCGCGTAGCTCATCAGACTTAGTGTAGTCTTTGTTTTGACGGGCCTCCTCGCGTTCATCAACCAATTTCCGCACTGACCCTGGAACTTCAATCGGTACTAACGATTCCCGGAGTTTAAGCCCCAACACCTCGTCCCATTTGAAAGTAGTAGCGAGTTTATCTTCGTCACTCAAATTTTTATCTTTGAACATATCCCACAATAAGGCAATTCCACCGGCGGTGTTGAGATCGTCGTCAATAAATGATAAAAATTGCTCGTTGTAACTGGCGGAAACGGAGCCGATTTCTGTATCTGATTTAATCTCGGAAAGCTGGTTAATCAATTTTTTATAAGCCGTCTGTGCCGCCCCTAGCGCTTCCCAGGTAAAATTTACTGTCTGGCGATAATTGGCTGTCAAAAGCCAATAGCGGTAGGCGAGGGGAGTGAAGCCCTTAGCCGCCAGATCTGCCAAACGATAAAAATTGCCGAGCGACTTGGCCATCTTCTCACCCTCCACCATAATAAAACCATTGTGTAGCCAGTAGTTTACAACTGGTTCACCCGTAGCGCATTCCGATTGAGCGCGTTCATTAGTGTGGTGGACGGGGATGTGGTCTATACCGCCGGTGTGGATATCAAAATGCGAGCCGAGATATTTCATACTCATAGCCGAGCATTCAACGTGCCAGCCGGGCCAGCCAATACCCCATGAAGAGTTCCACTCTTGCTGACGGTGTTCTTCCGGTTGGGAGAATTTCCATAAAGCGAAATCAGTCGGGTTTTTTTTCTCGGGATTTACTTTTACCCGCGCGCCTTCTTTTAGTCCTGCCAAATCCAATTGGGCCAGCTCGGTATATTTAGGATAAAGAGAGGTATCAAAATAAATACCGTCACTCGTGCGATAAGTGAATCCTTTCTCCTCCAGAATTTTTATCAAATTAATTTGTTCCTGAATGTGTTCGGTCGCTTTGGGAAAAATTGTGCCGACTATTTTTATATTCATCTTTACCAGATCGTCTCGGTAGGAAGTCAAGTAAAAATCGGCAATCTCTTTGGCTGTTTTGTCCTCTTTGGCCGCCGACTGCTCCACCTTATCTTCGCCTTCATCCAGGTCACCGACGAGGTGTCCAACATCCGTGATGTTGATCACTTGCTTAACTAGAAAGCCGTTGTATTCCAACACCCTTTTTAAGATATCGGAAAAAACATAGGATCTCATATTACCGATATGGGCGTATTGATAGACGGTTGGGCCGCACGAATAAAGACCAACTTCACCCTCGTGAATTGGTTTAAAATCTTCTTTGGCTCGGGTTAAGGTATTATATAATTTTATATCCATCGCTTGAGTCTGAACACGATAAATATGACACAAGCTAAGAATACCATTGATCCCGTAATAATCCAGAAGTCGTAATTAGATCCGATTAGGGGCGTATATTTGGCCCCCATCCCAAAAACAGTGGCTATTAGGGAGAGAGGGAAAGTGATAAAAGCCAAAAAGGTAAAGACTTTTATGGCCTGGTTAGTTTTAATGGAGAGCATAGAATCGTTGGTATTACGCAGGTCGTAAAATAGATCACGGTTGTTTTCCAGGAGATTCCAGATTTTTTCATATTCGCCAGAAATGGAATGTAAGTAATATTCAAATTTCTTGCCAAAAAATTCCTGCCCGGCAATCTCCAATGACCCAAGAATTTCCCGATGTGATTTTAGCGTCCAGCGAAAATCTAAAAGTTGCTTGTGGATACCGGATAAAACCACCACCATCTCTTTCTCTTTTCCGGTAAAAACGTTTTTTTCGGCCTGCTTAAAACTGTTATTGATGCTCTCCAATCTAATGTCCAAAGACTGATAAAGATGGCGGATGATGTAATAAAACAAAAAGCCAGCCTGCGTCTCTTTTTTGTTTTTGTCCAACATGATGTTGGCTTCCAGTATTTTTTCCAACTCTTGCATTGGCTCCAAACTCTCGTAGTGAGTGGTAATCAGGAAGTCGTGCCCAATGACAAAATCTATCTCGTTCACTTCCTGCTCATCATCGGTTCCCGTGTGTTTGGACCCGGAATGATAATTAGGGAAATGGAGAATCAAGTAAATAAAATCCTCATACAAATCAACCTTAGACCGCTGACTGGTACCCAGTAATTCATTGGCGACGACCGGATGAAGTTTGTAATCTTTCGCTAAAGTTGCGATTTCTTCTGGGGTAGGGAGTTCCACATCTAACCATGTGATATTTTTATATTTAAATTCTTTAATCATCAACTCCCATTATATCGTTCCCGGCAGTTGACCACAAGTGGATATTTTGCGATAATAGAGATGCTCGGGTAATTCAATTCTCAACCACGAAAAATTATCCAGCGATAATTTTTCTTTGCTCCACGATGCCATTCCGGCCTTGCCCCGCTAGACTCGCCCGAGGCGAAAATTTTGCGGAGACTTGGGAGCGCGACGGCGCGAGCACGAGGAAAATTTTAGCAAAAATTTATCCGTGCTCTGCCAAAACTTTTGCCGAGAAAGAGCGCGGGGCATGGGGTTGAGGCCGGAAACCATGCTGGCATCCGTTCTGCAGAGGTTTCGGATTGGATTACCCTCGCTTAGCTGGAAATACAAAAGAAAAAACTAAAAATGAAATATCGCATCATCATTTTTGTTTCGTCCGTCTTAGCTCTGCTCGGGGCTTTTGGTGGCGGTTGGTACGCCCGTACCGTGATTGCCACCGAGCCATCGGGAGCCATGGCGGGATTGATTGGATCAAGCGATTGCACTGGTAGCAATTGCGGTTTAAGCAGTATGGTGGTCATTCCGAATATCATCAATACAGCTAAGGGCAAACCCGGGAACGTGGACTTTTCGCCCTTTTGGAAGACCTGGCAGATTCTTAATGAGCGCTATGTTAATACCCATGTCTCTACCACCAGTACCACCACCAAGGTGATGACGGATCAGGATCGGGTGTGGGGAGCTATTTCCGGTCTGGTGGCATCGTTCGGCGATTCCTATACCGTCTTTTTACCGCCGCAAGAAAATAAACAGTTCAATGATGATATTAAAGGAAACTTTGGTGGAGTGGGAATGGAGATGGGTTATAAGGATAAGTTACCGACCGTTATTGCTCCTTTGCCAGACAGCCCGGCTAAAGCGGCTGGCATCAAAGCGGGGGATAAGGTGATTAAGGTGGACAACACGGCTACCTTGGATGTGCCTTTGGACGAAACGATTAATAAAATCCGCGGGGAGGTAGGGACAATGGTCACTCTGACTATTCTGCGTGACAATGTCAAAAATCCTTTTGAGGTAAAAATTGTTCGCGCGACGATCAACATCCCAACCCTTGATACCAAAATTATAAACGGCCAAAATGCGAATGATAAAATTTTTGTTATCAATCTGTATAATTTTTCCTCACAGTCGGCTAATTTGTTTAGAGATGCCATTCAGAAATTTTCCCAGTCTGGTGCTCATAAATTGATTTTAGATCTGCGTGGTAATCCCGGTGGTTATTTGGAATCAGCGGTAGACATCGCTAGCTGGTTTTTGCCACCGGGAGATGTGGTGGTGCGAGAAAGCCGCGGAGCTGGTAAGAACGAGAAAGTTTATCGAAGTTCCGGTTACAAATTTAATGGTAATTCCAATCTTAAGATGATGATTTTGGTGGATGGTGGGAGTGCTTCGGCTGCGGAAATTTTAGCTGGGGCTTTGGCGGAACATGGCAAGGCTAAGTTGATCGGGGAGAAGACTTTTGGCAAAGGTTCGGTGCAAGAATTAATCCCAGTGACGAAGGATAGTTCGGTCAAGGTAACGATTGCGCGCTGGCTGACACCAAACGGTAAATCCATTTCTCAAAACGGCCTGGATCCGGATTATCCCATTAAGGTGGCTACTGATGCCGAACAAATAGTGGGGAAAGATCCGCAAATGGACAAAGCGGTAGAATTACTAAAGGCTGCTAATTAAATACAAAAAATGAATCCCGTTAGAAGTAAACACATAGATTGTAAATGATTAATGATAATTGCACATTTTAAAAACCAATATTGTAGAAAATTTATTAATACTAAGAGACTTCTAACGGGATGAAAGTCATTTTATTGAAAGATGTACCCAAGGTCGGCCATAAGTTTGAAGTGAAAGAAGTGGCGGATGGTTTTGGGCGCAATGTGATCATGGCGCGCGGTTTAGGGATGATCGCTACCCCCGTCAACTTGACTAAGGTGGGGCAAGAAATTACCAAAGCCGAAGAGACGGCTAAATTGCGCCAAGAGTTAATAAAAAAAGGAGTTCAAGAACTAAATGATCTGGAATTAAGTCTAACTGGCAAGGCCAATAAAGAAGGACATCTTTTTGCCGCTATCCACAAAACAGATATCGTGAAAGCGATCAAAGAACAAATAGGTGTAGAAGTTAATGTTGATTGGTTGGTTTTAGATAAACCTCTCAAAACGGCGGGTGAACATCTGGTGGAAATGAAAGTGGGGGATAATAAAGCCACGATTAAGGTGGTAATTAGTTCGACAGAATAAACCGCGAAACTCTTACTCGGCACAACTTTTGGCAGAGCACGCATATTTTCTTGCTAGAAAATTGCTCACTCTCGATGCCTGCGCGCCTCCCTGCCTGCGGCAGGCAGGCGAGAGTCTCCGCCAAAAGTGTGCCTTCAACGAGTTTCGTAAAAAAATCCCCGAGAGGTGAGAAGCGAATACTTGGAGCTTCGCAAGGCCGGACGACACATAGGTGCCGGAGGCGGGCCCGCGTGGCCAGCCAGCAGGCTGGAACACGTGGGATTTTTTAATTGTTTTAGATTTACCCTATGGAGTAAAAATTACTGTGTAATTTTAAAAATCTAACGATTTTTTACTCCATAGGGTGAACGCTCGCCACCTTCAATTTTTTTGTCTTGCCGTTAAAATTTGTTTTTCTTTTATCGGTAAATTTTACCGTTCCAACTTTGATCGAATAGATAGTATGATCTTTACCCATTTTTACTCCCGTTCCAGCGAGAATCCTAGTTCCGCGCTGGCGCACAATGATTGATCCCGGACCAGCCTTCTCTCCATCATAAAGCTTGGTGCCCAGATATTTTGGTTTGGAATCGTTTAAGTTTTTGGCTGTACCACCGGCTTTTCTATGTGCCATAATCTTTTATTACTAATATCTGCTAAAATATATTAATGGGTTTTATTATATCGTATTGGCGGGAAAAAATCAAGATTTGGCTCTTCTGGCTTAAAAGCAATGAGCTAGAGCTCTCCATTGTTTTAATTATCATTCTAACCTCTACCTTCTCTTACGGCTTGGGTCGGCTATCTAAGATTAAAGAATTGCGAGAACCAATCACCATTGAAAATGCCCCACTGATTACTCAATCTGGAAGCGAACTCCCAATCACCCAACAGGGGATTATCGCTTCCAAAAAGGGTACTAAATATTATTTACCACAGTGCTACGGCGCGACAATCAAGCCGGAAAATATTATCATTTTTAGAACCGCAGCAGAAGCCCAGAAGGCCGGATATCAATTAGCGGCAGCGTGTAAATAATTTCATCCTTCTAAATTTTTTAAGGCCAGTTAGGTTATAAGAAGTTGGTAAATTTGTCAATGGTCTGTGGCCCAGACATGTGGGGGAGTGTCAAGCTCGGCTATGGCCCAAAGATATTAGACGTCGCACAACATATATTTTGCGCAGTGGTAGC
>JBBUAE010000030.1:0-329 GCA_038061005.1 Patescibacteria group bacterium
TGATTCATTCGTTCAGTTTCCGCTCGAAAAAAGTTCGCGCAAAGTGTATAATTACGGCACAAAAAGGTATGACAAAAAAATCTAAGAAAAAAATCGCAGTAATTTATCACGGAGATTGCAACGACGGCTTCGGTGGTTTTTTGGCAGCCTATAAAAAGTTTGGAGAGCGGGCTGATTATTATCCACTCAAAAATCAATCGCTTCCACCCGATGGACTCAAAGATAAGCAAGTTTTTATTATTGACTTTAGTTTCAAAAAAGAAATTTTACAAAAAATAGAAAGGGATAATTTGTCTATGGTAATCATTGACCACCATATGAGCGCAGAG
>JBBUAE010000030.1:339-13106 GCA_038061005.1 Patescibacteria group bacterium
AAGTGTATAATTACAGCACCAGTAGTAACTTGTTCGGAATTAAGAATATGGAGCCAGAGGAGGGACTTGAACCCACAACCTTCGCTTTACAAAAGCGTTGCTCTACCGTTGAGCTACTCTGGCAAAATTTTGGCGGGCAAGACTGAACCCCGACGCGCAAAGCAGTCGGGGCCCCCGACCTTAGCGTCGGGGCTATATCGGCTTAGTTAAAATATAACAAAAATTAGAGGAAAATTACAGACTTATCTTCACCTTCACCCGATCTTTATGATCTTGAATTTCGCGCAAGAAAAAAGATACCGCACCCTTTTTGGATGTCTCCCCCTTACCTTTAATAGCGTCAATGATGCGGGAAAATTTCTTTTCCACCCGAATTATCTCTACTTTCAATAAAGAAACTAAGCGCTGTAAAAAGACTAGCACATAGAGTGAGAGAAATTTAGACATCTCGCGACAAATGAGAACAAACAAAACAGCTAGATCGTCAATCTTGGTCTGAACGACAAGATGGAGATCTGACTGTTCCACTATTATAGCTTGTCCATTTCTTAAAGCGGCAATTCGTATCATCACCATAATCGTTAAGGCGATGAAAGAGATAGCGGCAATCCAAATTAAAATGATCATATGTTTGTTAGAGCCTGTGAATAATCTAACCGCTTATTTGCCGGCTGTATCAAAGCGAGCAAAGCGAATGATGGCAATCCGTTCACCAAACTTTTGCACCTGGTTTTTTAACAGATCGGAAACAGTCAGACTAGGATCTTTGATAAACGGCTGGATTAACAATTCATCCATATCGGCCGGAGGAATAGCCGCCACCTGCATCGCAATGTCATCGGCAAAGGAATGAAATTCCGGGTTCTTGGCCACAAAATCCGTTTCCGATGAGACCTCCACCAGGGCGCCGATTTTGTTGTTGCTGTGAATGTAGGAACTCACTACTCCCGCACCTAAAGCTCGTCCGGCCTTTTTGGCGGCAATGACCGCTCCTTGCGCCTTGAGCAATTCTAGGGCTTCCTCCATATCACCACCAGCTTCTTCTAACGCCTGTTTACACTGGGCAATAGAGATACCAGTTCTCTCGCGCAACTCCTTAATTTGTTCAGTAGTTACCATAAAAAATATCCTGGTTTACCCTATGGAGTAAAAATCTGGAAGATTTTAAAATTGCAAAGCAATTTTTACTCCATAGGGTTAATTATACCAGAAAAATAGATTTAGTCCTCTTTTTTATCCACTGCCGTCTCGAGCTTCTCTTTAGCCATATTTTGCGCCATAGTTTTACCTTCGCGGTAGGCCTGCGCCATCGCATCGGTAAAAAATTCTATGGTTGCCCGAGAAGCATCGTTAGCCACAATCGGATAAGCTAAACTACGAATGTCGCAATCGGTGCCACACAAAGCAACAACGGGAATCTTTATTCCTTGGGCTTCGGCAATAGCAATCGCTTCCTCCTTGGCGTCGATGGTAAAAATAGCACCCGGCAATTTTTCCATATTTTCAATACCGGTAAAAAGTCGGCCCATTTTTTCCATTTCTTTAGCAATCATCCCACGCTCGCGTTTAGTATAAACCGCCAGCCCGCCAGTCTTACCTTTTTCTCTCCAGTCTTTCATTTTTTCAATGCGGGAGCGGATTTGTTTGAAATTGGTGAAGGTACCGCCCACCCAGCGCTCGTTAACATAAGGCATGTCAATCACTTCGGCGTATTTCTTAATAATGCCCCGGGCTTCGTTTTTGTTACCGACAAAAAGAATCTGTTTGCCTTCGCTCCCAATTTTTTTGATGAATTCTTGGGCCGCCTCAAGCGCCTCTAGCGATTTCTCCAGATCGACAATGGCCGTGCGATTTTTGAAGCCGTAGATATAAGGACTAACCGAAGGATGACGGCGGGAGCGGGTAAAGCCAAAGTGAGCCCCTAATTTAAAGAGGTTTTTGACGATACTTTCTTTGTTTTTGGGTAAGGTGTCGTTTGACATATGGAAAGAGTTTAACAAAGTATTGTAATAATTGCAACTTTTAGATTAACCAAAACCCTTTAGTTATCTTGATTTTCCATCAGTTTAGCTAGAAACAGCCTGAAGAATTGAGGCTGTTTGCTCGATCATTCTTCTTTCGAAGAATGATCGAGAGGTATTTTTTCCTTAAGAGTAGAAATCAGAGGTTCTAGTTCTCCGGCCATAATTTTTTCAATACTATGCCAAGACTGTTTGATCCGATGATCCGTCACCCGATCTTGGAGAAAGTTATAGGTGCGGATTTTTTCTGAGCGATCGGCCGTGCCAATCTGGCTCTTGCGCTCGGCCGAGAGAGCGGCCACTTCTTTGGCTTCCTTTTCGGCCGCTAATTTCGCCACGAGAATGGTCATGGCTTTGTCGCGATTCCTTTGCTGACTGCGTTCAGCTGTGCTTTTGACCACCAAACCGGTCGGCTTATGGAGAATACGGACCGCCGTTTCCACCTTGTTAACATTCTGGCCGCCAGCACCACCAGACCGGGTCGTGGTAATTTCCAAATCACTCGGACTGATTTTAATATCCTCGGAAGCACGCAACGGCAGGATAGCTACCGAAGCAGTACTGGTATGAACCCTCCCCTGCTTCTCTGTGGCCGGTACCCGCTGCACCCGATGAACTCCTGTTTCGTAACGCAAATCGTCATAGGCCCCTTGGCCGTGAATCTCAAACATCGCTTCTTTATAGCCACCCGACTCACTGCGTGATTCATCGGTTAAAACAAAAGACCAACCCTTTTGGTCGCAATAAGATCGGTACATGGCCGCCAAATCCATGGCAAAAATAGACGATTCCTCGCCTCCGGCGCCAGCGCGGATCTCAAGCACCAAGCTTTTGATCTCTTCGGCCAAGCCGGTTTCTTCTTTGGTAATAGATTTAATATAATTAAGGATATCGGCTTGCCCTACTTCCAAATTTTTGATTTCTTCCAGGACTAATTCTTTCATTCCTTCATCTCCAGCCGTTAATTCTTGATTTTTGACAATTTCTTTGGCCAGCCGATCATACTCCGCCATTAGGTAGGCGGTTTTTATATTGTCTCTGTATTGTTGTAAGTCTTCCATAAGTTACATTATTTAGTATACAGTATTAGTCCTAAAAGTCTTTGGTGGATTACAAAAACCGCCGGCTGGCGGTTTTTGTAAATAATAATTATGAGTTTATTTTTTTGCAGACTTTTTCTTTTTAGCAGTCTTCGCGGCTTGAGCTTTAGCCATCCGGCCCTTGAATTTTTCTACGCGTCCAGCCGTGTCAATCACCTTCTCATTACCGGTAAAGAAGGGGTGACAAGCACTGCAAATTTCCACCTCAATTTTTTCTTTGGTGGAGCCAATGTTAAAGGCATTACCGCAAGCACAGCTAACCTTGGCGTGTTCATAGAATGTAGGATGGGTGTCTTTTTTCATTTACCCTGTTGAATAAAAAATCGTTAAATTTTTAAAATTGCCAGGTAATTTTTATTCAACAGGGTGAATATATCAGATAATTAATCCGATTGCAAGTAATCAATGTTACTCTGGATACGATCGGCAATGGCCATTACGCTGGCCGAATAAGACTTGCCGGCGGTCGCCCAACGCGATCCGGCGTAGTATTTGCCGGCCGCTCGGCTCTCCGCCGTGTAGGTTCCGGCCGCCGCTCCCAAATCTTCCAGATACAGGCCGGTAGCGGCAAAAGCATCCTCAGCGTTCCAAGGATTCGGCGGTTTATTGCCGGTAACCACCGCGATGCGATCTTCGTAGAGTGCCCAAGTAGAAGGGATAAATTGTGACGGTCCCATTGCTCCGCCATAACCCTCACCTTGCGGACAAGACAGCGGCACGGTATCCGGATCCAAACCAAGAGCGGCCACAATGCGCTGGAACGGTTCATAGTCCCGCCCCGGTTTCATGATATTTTTCCAACTTTTAGCCGGCGGATCACCCGGCCGATTACAGCGTCCGACATTTTCTCCCAGGTTAGTTTCTTGCGTCATAATGGCTAAAAGAAAAGCCGGGCGCACCTTGGTTCTTGCCGACACTTCTTTAGCGTAGGCCAGCGCTTTTTCAAATGGAATGGCTCCGGTGTCACGCAAAGCAAACAGGGCATTTAGGATGGCCGCTTTTTTCTGTTTCTTACTGGCCAGAATTTTTTTATAGTTACTTTCTTGGTTTTTACTGACAGCCAGCAAGTCTTTTTTCTGGTTTTCTAAACTTTGAATTTTAGCGGTTTCTTTTTCAATCACCTTTTTAGCATTAGCCGTGGCGTCGCGTTTGTCTTCCAGCTGTGATTTTTCCGTTTCTGTTTGATTTTTCGTTAAGCGAATTTGATTAACAGAACTATGAAGCGCCTCCTGCACAAAATTAAACGAGTTCAAATCCACAAATAAACGGGAGAAGCCATTGTCATTTAAAGCGACCTCAATCACCGAAGTATCATCTAATTCTCTGGTCTTTTTAAGAAACTCGGCTAGTGAGACCTTTCCTTCTGCTATTTTATCATTCAGGCCGCCAATCGTATTGACTTTCTGATTAATATCACTACCCAATCGACTGACCTCCAATTGTTTGGCTTTGATTTGCAGTTTAGCCGTCGTAATTTGATAGTCTAAAACCGCTAAATCCCGCCGCAGACTAGCAGTTTCTTTTTGTTTTTGAGACAAGAGCACGGTTTGTTGGTCAATCTCTTTTTCTACCTCAGCCAGTTGCTGCTCTAGATTTTGCTGTCTTTGGATTTGGTCAGCCGTTAAAGCCAGAACGAAGCGCGGAAAAAAACTGATTAGCAAGCCAGCCAAAAAAAAGAGAACAGTAATAATTAAGTAGCAACCAAAGCCACCAACAGATTGGCTATCGCTGTTTCGCATATGGGAATTATTATAGCAAAAACAGTTCCGAGTTTAAAGCTCAAAATAAAAAACACCCCGATTGTTCAGGGCGTTTTTTAAAATTAATTTGAATGACGAAACTCGTTGAAATCATAGTTTTTGAGAGACATTGCGCCGGTCGTTCGACTCCGAGAGTCTCAGACTCGACGAGCTGGCGAGCCCCTGCCTGCCGGCAGGCAGGGAGCATAGCAAAAACTTATGATGAGAAAGAGCTTTGTAATTCAAAGAGAATTAATTTATTTTCCTAGAGCTCCCGTCGCTTCTGATTCCTCTTCTCCCTCTTCTTCCGTCTTACCCTTTTTCTCTACTTCAATAGCCGAGAGATCCACCGGAACCTCTTCTTCTTTTACTTCCTCACCCGCCACCGATACCGCCACTACTACTTCTTCCAGATCTACTTCTGTGGTCACGCCGGTTGGAAGTTTAATATCAGCCACTGTAATTTTGCTATCTAAATTCTCCAGAGACGAGAGATCAACGGTCAAATTATGTGGCAAGTTTTTCGGCAGGGCCTCCACTTCCAGCTCGTGCCGAACCTTAATCAGCATGGCACCCAAATTCTTGACGGCCGGAGCTTCGCCCACAAATTCTAATTCCACGTCCACCTTAATCGGCTTGTTAGCCTCCACCACTAAGAGATCAGCGTGAATCGGTTCACCGGAGAGAGGATGAAAATTTACCTCGTGAATGAGAATGTCTTTATCACCTTTATCCGTGTGCAGGGTTACAACGGAAGATTCGCCAGCTTCGGTCAGAATTTTCTTAAATTCTTTGACTTCAACAAAATAAGGGGTGGCTTTTTCCTTGGCCCCATAAACGATGACTGGCAATTTGCCCGCTTGGCGCAGTTTAGTCAATTGCTTGCCAAAAACTTCCCTTTTTTCAGTCTGGAGTGAGGTAGTCACAATGAGGGTATTATATACATTTTTGAAGATAAGTCAAAAGGTCGTTCGCGCGGAATTGACAAAAATACTAAACGGTGGTAATGTTAAGATGGATTTAAAATCTCCTTTCGGAGATAAAACATTTTTTAGGGAGGTCTTCGTCAAATGAATTGGTTGGTCAAATTCAGTCGCTATGCGACCTGTTTTATTGGCATTTTGTTCCTCTTCTCCTGCGCCCACGATCGGGTTAGCTCAAGAGATAACTATGTGGTGGAACCTCCCGCCAAGGAGAGAGCAATTCCTTTGCCTTCCCCCTTCGCTCTCACGGTCAGCCGCTATCCAGAGAATAGCCGTCTGGTCGCTTGGGGACACATCGTTTGGCCTGATGGGGCTACCCCATCCGGACAAACAGACTGGGCACTTTTAGTAGATAAAGAAATGATCAATTATCTCTTGAGTGTCCCACTCAAGCCGGAGGTACTGGAAAAAGTGGGCGATAATTCCGCTTGGTCTCCCTATCTCCTGCGTTGGAAGAGCCCGAATGTTCTAACCGACGAGGAAAAATGGGTAGATTTTGTCACCTCTTTCCAAATGCCCACGAGCCAATGGCACCAGATCACCTCAAGCGGACTGCCTATATTGAACCGAGAGACGGTGGAAAACCACCTCCGTCTCTTAAACAAAATAGCTTCTTTTGAAATGATCATTGAAGGATTTACCCCTGTTCCTTGATATCCCGAAGATTAAAGTTTAAAGGACCCCGTTATAGCTATTGGCTTCGGGGTCTTTATTTTTTACAACCCGTTAAAAAGTTTTAGCCGTTTTTCCACCACCTGTTGCATATTTATCACCGGTTCTTTCATAAATTTATAAGGCGCTACTTCTTCTAAATCGCCCTGCAATGATTTCCTTAGACCGGTGCGGTAAGCCAAGCGCAGTTCGGTGTTGATGTGGACAATAGCCACGCCCGCCGCTACGGCGGCCGTAAAATCTTCGTCCACAATACCCGATCCACCGTGCAAAACCAGTGGTACATCGCAAGCTTTGTAAATTTCCCTAATTCGATCAATGTGTAATCTTGGGTCAGGTGCGTTTTTCAGCATCCCGTGGATATTGCCAACCGCCGGAGAAAATAAGTCCACGCCAGATTCCAACACAAAGCGCTTGGCCTCGGATACTTTAGTTATTGTGCTGATATCCACTTCGGCGCCGGCCGGTAAAGTATCTAGCATTTCCGAGGACTTGCCGATATAGCCCAATTCTCCTTCCACTAAAATACCCGAATTTTTACTCTTCGCATAGTTTACACACTGCCGGGTGATTTTAATATTTTCTAGGAGCGGCAACTGGCTGCCATCAAAAATTACGGCGTCAAAACCAGCGTCTACTACTTCTTTCACCCGTTCCAGCGAATAGGTATGATCGGCGTTTAAGAAAATTGGATAATCAAATTCCTCGCGCAAACTTGTTACTAAGGCACGGATTTGTTTAACACCGATAAAATCTCGTTCCCCTTCCGACACCCCGATAATAACCGGGACATTTAAATTCTTGGCCGCGCGAAAAACCGCCCATAATCCTTCAGTGTCTGACACATTAAAGTGGCCAATCGCGATTTTTTTCTTCTCTGCTTCCTTAATGTAGTCTATTAGCTTTTTCATCCCTATTATTGTTATAATATATTCTAACATACTTAATAATTTAAAATATAGCCATACCTGTCCCGTTAGAAATAGATGCCAAAATTGAAGATGAGGAGTAAAATGTTATTGTACATAGAACGATAGTCGAAAAACTTTATTTAACTAATAAATTTCTAATGGGATGGGACAAGATTTAGATATAGTCGCTATCGGCGATATCGTGATAGATGCTTTTATCCGGCTCAAAGACAAAGAGGCCGAGGTCCACTGTGATGAGAATGATGAGCACTGCCGATTGTCTATGGTCTTTGGCGATAAAATTCCCTACGAATCAGTGACGATCTGTCCAGCCGTTGGCAATAGTCCGAATGCCGCCGTGGCCGCCACCCGTCTTGGTTTAAAAGTAGCACTGGTAACAAATATCGGTGACGATTTAAACGGAAAAGATTGTCTGGCTTCTCTAAAGAAAGACGGTGTGGCAACTAATTTTATTAAGGTTAATGACGGACAGAAAACTAACTACCATTACGTTCTATGGTACAAAGATGATCGGACGATTTTAATTAAACATGAGGAATATAAATACAATTTATCAGACATTGGCAACCCCAAATGGCTCTATTTAAGTTCTTTGGGCGAACACTCGCTTGATTTTCATCATGAGATTGGCCGCTATCTAGAAAGCCACCGGGAGATTAAACTCGCTTTCCAACCGGGCACTTATCAGATCCGCTTCGGTGCCGATAAATTAACCGACATTTACGCTAAAACTGAGATTTCTTTCTGCAACAGAGAAGAAGCCCAGCATATTACAAAAACCGAGGAAGAAGATATTTTGAAGCTGGCTGAAGCAATGCACCGATTGGGTCCGAAGATGGTGGTAATTACCGATGGCTATAATGGCGCTTATGCTTACGCCAACGGTGAATTGTGGCAAATGCCGATTTATCCCGATCCCGCGCCGCCCGTGGATCGCACCGGCGCTGGCGACGCTTTCGCTTCCACCGTTGTCGCCGCTTTAGCGCTGGGCAAAACTCTGCCCGAAGCTCTGACCTGGGGCCCAGTCAATTCTATGTCCGTCGTGCAAGCCGTCGGCGCGCAGGCTGGATTGCTTAATAAAGAAAAGATAAATGAGTATTTAGCTAAAGCGCCCGAGAATTACAAAGCACAAAAAATAAATTAAGATTATCAAAAAACCGGAGGCCTGTCCTCCGGTTTTTTAATCTTCTACTAACCCAAACCTCGGCTTCGGCTCGCCGTTGATCTCCACTATTTCCTGCCAACTAGCAAGCGGACGTGTCCAGATTTTGGCGGTTGGATTATGATACAGCGCTTCGTACACTACCATGTCTTCCAGCGTCTCACTGTGTTTAGCTAGAGCGATAATTTTGTATGTTCCGCCCTTTTTAGAATGTTTCCAAATTTGCCCAGGCTTAATTTCTATCATATTTCCTCTGCAGAACTTTTCGCACGGCCATTATAATATCGTCCACACCTAAGCCATAGTGCTCAATCAGTTCCAGCGGTTCACCCGATTGGCCGAAGCGATCGTCTACGCCGACAAATTCCACCGGCACGGGATAATTTTGCGCCAGTACTTCCGCCACGACACTGCCCAGACCGCCCGCTTTTTGGTGTTCTTCCACCGTCACAATCGCGCGCGCTTTTTTGGCGGCTTTAATTAGTGTCGCTTCATCAATTGGTTTAATCGTGTGATTATTTATTACCATCACTTCCATTCCCTCCTTAATCAATTTTTGCGCCGCCCGGAGAGCGTTATAGAGTAATGGGCCACAAGCGATGATGGCTACATCCGGTTTGTCGGAATCAATATATATTTCGGCCTTACCAATTTCAAATGGCGTTTTGGTGGTAGTAATAACTGGTGTTTTTTCGCGCGCCAAACGCAGATAAGCCGGGCCTTTTAATTTGGCTAGGGAATAAGTTGCCCGCGCCGCCTGTACGGCATCACAAGGTACCACGACGGTCATCCGCGGCAAGACCCGGGTTAAAGCAATATCCTCAAGCGCTTGGTGCGACGCGCCGTCCGGCCCAACAGATAGACCACCGTGACTGCCGACAATTTTCACATTCACATTATTCAAACAAATCGTCGTGCGAATTTGCTCCCAATTGCGGCCGGGTGAAAAAATAGCGTAGGAAGACATAAAGGGAATTTTGCCCATGGCCGCGAGCCCTGAGGCCACCGAAGCCAAGTTTTGTTCGGCCACTCCCAGTTCCACAAAACGCTCGGGAAATTTTTCCGCAAAAGCCGTGATTTTGGTGGAATCTTTCAAATCAGCACATAGCGCCACCACTTTTTTATTATCCTCGGCCGCCAACACTAAACCCTCGCCAAAACCTTCGCGCAAAGAGACTTGCTCCACATTGATTTCAAACAGTTTAGGATTTAATTTTTGGTCGGAATTGATTTTAGACATCATCGTGTTTTATATGTCCGCCAAACGACCGCAGCTCCTGGAGTGCCTTTTCGGCCTCGCGTTTATTAGGCGGTTTGCCCCCACACCAAAAACAAATTATTAAATAATTACTCATGTTCACTGGTAATTCTACCACCTAAAGAACGCAATTCTTTTAATGCGGTGACTCCCTCTTTTGGTGTTGGGGGCTTGCCGTGCCACTCAAATTTTCTCTCAAATTGCGGCACGCCTTTCCCGGCGATAGTGTGAGCAATAATCACCGTCGGCCGATTGAAAACCGATTTAGCCTGCCCGACCGCCGCTTCTATCTCTGTAAAATTATGGCCGTCAATTTCTATCACGTGCCAGTTCCAAGCTTCCCATTTGGCGCGCAACGGTTCAAGCGGCATTACCTCTTCGGTAAAGCCATCTATCTGAATATTATTGCGATCCACGATGGCAATTAGGTTGTGCAGTTGTTCTTTACCCGCGAGCATGGCCGCCTCCCAGGTTTGGCCGCATTCTAGTTCTCCGTCACTCATCACTACGTAAAAATAGCGGGCGGAGGATAGGCCGTGATCCATTCTATCTGCTAAGCACATCCCCACCGCCTGTGACAGGCCGGAGCCGAGCGGACCGGAGCTGGTTTCCAATCCCGGCAATAAATCCCTTTGCGGATGCCCCTGCAAGCGACTGCCATATTTACGCAAAGTTTTAAGCTCACTAACTGGAAAATAACCGGCCTGCGCCATAGTGGCGTAAAGTACCGGGCAAATATGGCCATTGGACAAAATCAGCCGATCGCGCTCATCCCAATCCGGATTCTTCGGATCGTGCTTTAAGATATGAAAATAAAGAGCGGTAAAAATATCCGTCATATCCAGCGGCCCAGCGGTGTGCCCAGACCGCGCCGCCATTAACATCTCAATGATGGACTTGCGAATCTTATTCGCTGTCTCTTCTAGATATTTTATTTTGGCGTCATTAAGAAACATTATCGTTTATAATATCACGTCAGACTAATTATCTCATTCATTTGATGTGGATACTTTGACTTAGACACCTGGTGTCTAAGTTATTCAAAATATATATTCCCCAGCTCTTTCTGATCATCTTTACGCTCTACTAAGATAGGTAACATATCTTCCGCAAAATTGTTATACTCGCCCAACGATTTGAACTGGCTGGTAATAATTTTTTTATCGCACAAATTATTGCTCTTACCAAGATATTGTTCCCAACTGCTTTGGTATAAAGCATTTTGCGGCAACCTATGAACTCGATAATTCAGATTTATATACACGCTCATTCTTAATAAGTATTCATTATCGTCAATCAATGATGATTTAAAAGGACCTTGGAATAAAGGCCCTACGCGATGGTACTTATGATTAAAGTATTTCGCGTAACCATTGCAAACTCTGTGTATGAATTTCTCAATTCCCTTTTCCGCCACTTGCTCCAACATTAAATGAAAATGATTCGGAATCAAACAGTAGCATATAATATTAACCAACTTAGACACCTGGTGTCTAAGTTGAAGATCTTTTTCGAAAGACTGCATATAAAGGCCACCGGATGGTTCTATTTCATTAAAATCTTCCAGACATTGTAAAAAACGTAACAAATCATGTCTGTCTTGAAAAATACTTCTTTGCTCTACCCCGCGATTGTAGATATGATAACGTTCTCCTTTGATTAACTCTTCTTTTCTGTAAGGCACCTAGATATTATATATCACTTAGACACCAGGTGTCTAAGTAGAGAGGTTTTGAAATTTTTTTATGGTGGCTTCGATATCGTGACTCTCCCAGATGGCTGACCCGATGATTAAGTGATCAACCCCGGCCGCGATAAGTTTCGGCGCATTATCTAAATTCACTCCGCCATCAACACTAATTCTAACATTGGGCCAAATATTCCTCAAAGTGGTAATTTTTTGGTAAACCTTTTCATCTAATTTTTTGCCTCCATAACCCGTTTCGGCAATACTCATCAGTTGAATATAGGCAAGATTTGGCGAATAATCATTAAGAACATCCACGGGTGTTTCCAAATTAAGAACTACGCCAAACTTACAGGGAGTATAAGAAATGGCGCTGATTATGGCCGCCAAATCGTTCGCGGCTTCATAATGGACCAAAATCCGATCGGCCACTTCTGTCCAATCTTTAATTACCTCTTCCGGATGTTCCATCATTAAGTGCGCTTCAATCCGTATATCACTGCCTATATTCTTCAAGTCTTCGGCCACATTCCAAGTTGACGGCACTACAAACCGCCCGTCCATAATATCCAATTGGACCCAACCCACTAACCCATCCAGCCGAGTGATTTTGGCTTTAATTTCCTCAAAACTGTGGGCCATGATAGAGGGGATGATTTCGATCATAAGAGTTAAGAAAAAAACTAGAAATCAGCGAGTTCTCTGTTTTCGCTGTCTATTTTTTTAATTCGGCGGAGGTGGCGTTCTTCACCCGGAAATTCAATATTGAGCCACAATTTGATAATCCGTTCAGCCGTCGCCCAATCTACAAAGCGCGCGCCGATAGATAAAATATTAGCGTTATTGTGCACGCGAGACAGGGTGATAACTTCTTCCGTGCCACCATAGTAAACACAAGCCCGTACACCAGGGAAACGGTTGGCCGCTATTGCCTCTCCTTCGCCGGAGGCACCAAAGATAATGCCCCGTGAATTGTCTGGATCACTCCCGACTTGTTTGGCCACCACCTTGATAAAATCTGGATAATCATCGGCCGGATCCATTTTAAACGCTCCCTCATCACGCACGGTAAAATTCTGATTCTTGAGAAAACCTTTAATGTGCTCTTTGAGGGCAAATCCGGCGTGATCGGAGCCAAGATAAATAATCATTTTCCTCAAGTCAAAATCTCTTTTACTTTTTCTACTATCTGTCTGGGTACGTACTCGGCTTT
>JBBUAE010000031.1:0-1634 GCA_038061005.1 Patescibacteria group bacterium
AACTGGGGAACAAACAATACTATAATAAAAAACGGTAAAAACGCTGGCGGAGGAAATATCAACGGCACCCCCAAAGCGAGAAACAGCGTCAATTATCTTATCAATAAAGGCCAAAATGTTTCTTCCAATCTCACTCTTTATTTTTCCAGCAGTCCATATCTGGTTAATAATTCTGTTCAAACTTTCAGCGCCAGTTCAACACTGACCATTGAGCCGGGGGTGGTGATAAAGTTCTACAATGACGCCGGATTGTCTTTTAGTAATGGCGCGAAAATTTTGGCGCAAGGCACAACGGCTAACCCGATAATTTTCACTAGTTTTTATGATGACGCTTACGCTGGCGACACTAATAGCGACGCCACTTCCACCTTGCCCGCCTATGGCAACTGGTACGGGATAAGAATTGATTCACCCGGCGCTGAATCAATAATCAGCAATGCCGTTTTCCGATACGGCGGCAAGTATTACAATGGCCCGTGGTCAGACAGCAGAGCTAATCTTTACATTGCCAATTCATCGGCCGAAATAAGCGATTCTATTTTTGAATATTCCAAAATTTACGGCTTGAAGATGATCAATTCCGATTCTTTCGTCGGCGACAGTATTTTTAGAAACAATAATAATATTCTTGATACTGCCGGTTATGATTCGTCTTTATTGGCAACGGGAGGAATCCCGTTATTATCAGGAAACAGTTTCGTTTCAAACCATAAAGGAGTTTATTTTTTTAATTCACCGGCGGCAGTCGATTCTAATATTTTTACAGACAACGCCAATGAAGCCGTTTATTCCTATGGCCAGCTTGGCTTTTATTCCAATAATTCTGGGACGGGCAATTCCGTTAACGGTATCGTGATGTATGGCAATCTCACAACGGCCGATTCCACCACTACCCTTGGGACCAATTCTCTCCCTTACGTCATAAAAACTTACGACGCCAACGTTGTAGCCAGCTCCACTCTGGTCATTCCAAGCGGGGTGGTATTGAAGGCAGACAAAAAGTTGAATGTAAATGGTAGCTTGAACATAACTGGATCAAGTCCTGGCGATGTTATACTCACTTCTATTTACGATGATAGTGTCGGTGGAGACACCACCAACAACGGCTCAACGACGCCACAAGCCGGCAATGGAGGTTGGATTAGCGTTTCCAATACGGGCAGTTTAATCGGTTCCGGATTTACCGCGCGATATGGCGGAAGCCACGCCTATGGCGGCAACAATTCCGCTTGGTTTTATTTTGACGGTTCTATTGGTTCTGTTTCTAACGCTCTTTTTGATAACAATTATCCCTACGGAATATATGCCGTGAACTCTCCCAGTCTGACTATCTACGACACCTCTTTTACTAACCACGCATTTAGCGGAGACTGGGGGACAAAGGCCGCCCTGGCCACCCTTACCTCAACCACCACACTTTCCACAGTGTCATTTCTAAACAACGTTTTGGGTGTCTTAAGCAGCAGTCTCTCAACTTTCATCGTCAATGCTGTGACTTTCACCAACAACATCGCCACCACCAGTCCGGGGGGATTGTGGTGAGTATTGACAAAAAAATACGATAGTTTATAGTATAAACAATCAAATAGTCGCAGAAATTAGGCGTTCTTACGATATAAGTCCTAACGAGACAT
>JBBUAE010000032.1:0-5239 GCA_038061005.1 Patescibacteria group bacterium
TGTCTTCGGCATAGACAGCCAGAGCGGTAAAAGCCGTATGCCCCTCATTTAAATGATAGGCTTGTGGTTTTATACGCAAAATTTTTAATAAACGGACACCGCCGATACCCAATATCATCTGTTGTTTTAGGCGAGTATAAAAATGTGAGTCATAAAGGCGAGAGGTTAGAGATCTATTGGCTTCACTATTTTCCGGAATATTAGTGTCAAAAATCATCAGGCGAACACTGGCTTTAAAATGACGTTGCCACACCTTGGCTTTTATAATTTCCTTGGCGATAGGAATATCTACTAAAACTGGATTATTTTTGTTATCAACCAAGACGGAGAAATCCGGGGAAATATCATAACCATAATGAAGTCCGAAGGCCATAATCGGAAAATCTTTGTCTGCCGATTCAAGAAGATAGTCTCCAGCTAGTATCCCCAGGCCTCCAGCATAAGTATCGGGGTCATCGTCAACGGCATATTCCATACAAAAAAAGGCCATGGGGTGATATTGTTCAACCAATATCTTGGTGATTATTTCTTCAGTTTCTTTCGGTTCTTTTACTTGAATACATTTCACCCCGGAAGAACGAACCGCTGCATCATTACCACTCTGAAAAAGAGAGTCCCCAATAAAAATAACTTCGGCCGGCTTCAGGTTTTTTAAGGCCAGGAGTTTATTCACACCAAAGGACTTATTCATGCCCTTTTTTGTAATATCAATGGAAGATAAACCTCCAATATTAATTTCAAAATCAGGCAGGAGATTTTTTAGAGCCGTAACTATCTTTTTTCTCTTATGATGATCCGGGTCAAAAGCTTCTTTTATTTCCTTGGGAGCATTTATTCCAACTGGAGAATAGGTGATCTCTCCTCCCTTATCTTCAATCAGTGGTTTAAAGAATACCACTGGTTTTTCAATAGCAAAAACTTTATTGATACTATCATAGATAAGTTTTCCTTCTTTCTTAGTAAGATCAATAGCATAAATTTTTTCCCATAGGCCATTTTTATTTTGGAGATAACTCGCACCACTTTCAGGCAGAAGGGTTAGATTATTTAAAAATGTATTGGGGGGCAATTGGGCCAGCACTTGAAAATCAATTTGCGTGAATGTTCCCCCGGAAATAATAGCCACTTCTTTTTGCTTAAGAAGTTGATCCAAAAGAATAGCCATTGACGGCGCTATCTTGCTTCTACTTTCTGACAGGGTATTATCCAGATCAAATATAACCAATTTAGTCATGACTGTATTATAACCTATTTTTTCTTCCTGTCCTTCAGCCACAGTCCTGGCCGTTTTAGAGCATTTATTTCTCTGGCTCCAAAATCAGAACAGAGAATAATAACCACTAGCGGTCCGTATAACTTCTGGAACTCTGCCGAAATTATAAATAGCGTTAGGTCAGCGCGCCAAACCAAGCCGAAATTTAAGGGTTTTTTACCTATTGACAAATTATGTCTATGGTGCTATACTAGCTATAGTTCTTTACAAATATGCTCCTTTAAAAATAGAGAGGTTCGCCCCTCGACCAACTCCGGTTGGTAAAATAAGGACATACTTATTTCAGCACCTCCGGGTGCTAAAAAGAAAGGGTACGACAATGAAAGAGTCCCTCGAAGCATGGATGGCGCTCTGTATCTTTCTCGGGACGCTGGCCATGCCGATCCTGATCATCTGGTATTGGGCCATTTTGCCGGCCATCAAACGTTATCGCCGAGGCCGGTTCCTTGATTCGTTGCGAAACGAGTCAATAGAAAAAGTTCGGGAAGTGGCCGAGAAAATCGGATTTACGCGGTTTGGAGGTAAGTTCCAGTTCTATCGGTGGTCCACTTGCCGTGACTATCCAGCAGGGTCGCTTGGCCGAATCATTGAATCGTTGTTGAACGACAACTCGACCGATGAGAATTACCAAGAGGTTGCCGAATTCTGGCTCGATCGCTGCGGTCCGATCTATCGGCGCCGCTTCCTTGCCGCTTTCGGGCGACACGAGAGAGTGGCAATAGAAATGAAGAGAGCGGTTCTCCGGATTCAAAATGAACGGCGCGATGCTCGCCTCACGGGAAAAGAAGCGCGTCAATTTGAAAAAGGTTTGGCCCTCTGCGGGTATAAGCCGAAGTGCGGAGAGGAGGATTAGGTTGTAAAAACCAAATCGCTCTCTCGGCAAACAAGGGGAATATTCTTCCCTAAACCCAGCGAGTGCTAATGGTATTCATGGTCTTCCGAGCGGGAACGCACATCGCGTTCCCGCTCTTTTTTTTGGCTAAAATTCATTTTTTTGCTTTGAATTACGAAACTCGCCGAAGGCCTACCTTTGACCGAGACTTGGGAGCCTGCCTGCCGGCAGGCAGGCGCGGAGGGCAGCGAGCACGAGGAAAATTTTAGCAAAAATTTATCCGTGCTCGGTAAAAGGTAGGCCGAGAAAGAGTTTCGTCATTCAAGATTATTTGATATAATAACGATATTAAAAAATTTAATATTCAATTATGCTCCACGAACAAATTAAGAATGAGATTAAGCAAGCCATGCTCGGGAGAGACGAGCTTAAATTGCGGGTCGTCCGCAGTCTGGTCGCCGCTTTTACCAACGAATTAGTGGCCAAGAGACGCAAACCAGCGGAATTGCTTACCGACGAAGAAGTACTAGCTGTAATTACTCGCGCCGCTAAACAGCGGAAAGATTCCATCGAGCAATTTCGCGCCGGCAACCGCGAAGATCTGGCCGGTCAAGAAGAAGCCGAATTAAAAATGATTGAAACTTATCTGCCTAAATTAATGAACCAAGACGAAATCCGCCCCTTAGCTCTAGCCAAAAAGGCAGAGTTGGGCGTTATTGATAAAACCAAAGCCGGGCAATTAATGTCCGCTTTAATGAAAGATCTGAAAGGCCGAGCCGATGGCGCTGACGTCAAAACAATAGTGGACGAACTTTTGGCTTAAACACTTTGAATTACGAAACTAGTTGAGGTAGAGACTTTTTAGGGGGTTTTGAGGCTGACGAGCTCCTGCCTGCCGGCAGGCAGGAGCTTCAAAAAATCCGTACCCTAAAAAGTCTGCTGCCGAAAAAGAGTTTCGTAATTCAAGATTAAACAGAAACTTAGCGAGCAAATTTAATGATGTTATCAAACATCAGTTTTAGTTTATCTGTAATCTTGGGATCAATCGGATTGCCGGTCGCGTCAAAAAGATTTTGCACTTGAGGAAACAAGTTAATTGGCCGCACCACTCGTGCGCCAATTTCAATCAAGACCGGCTCTAGCGCCATTGCGACTCGCGCTCCGCCCACTAGCCCGCCCGACACACCACAAATCCCGATTGGTAAATCAAGATATTCTTTATACAAACTATCCAAGAGTAATTTCAATTCACCCGGATAACCGTGATTGTATTCCGGCGAGACAATAATCAATCCATTAGCTTTTTTAACAATTCCCGCCCACGGCGTATCATGCTTAGTTTTATCAATCAGAGTGGTTAGGTAATCGCGCACATCTATCAACTGACTGTCAAAACCATATTGGTGTGCTTCGACCAAGACAAATTTGGCTACTTTTTCTGATTGCCTCCCCTCGCGAGCGGTACCGAGTAAAATTGGAACATTTAGTTTATCGTTCATACTTTCTTTATTTATGAAACTTGTCGAAGGTGCACTTTTGGCGGAGACTCTCGGAGGCGCGCAGGCGCCGAGAGTGAGCAATTTTCTAGCAAGAAAATATGCGTGCTCCGCCAAAAGTTGCGCCGAGTAAAAGTGTCATAAGTCTTATTTAATAAAAAACCTAAACTTTTTCTTGCTCCACACCGGCCCGGCGTAGGCCACGCCAAGGCGTGTCGAGGTTTTAATGTCTTTATTATCTACCTTTACTCCCCGATCTGCAATATATAAGCCACTCCCTTTGTCGGCCGGTTGACCGTAAAATTGCTTGTCTAGACCGAAAAATTTTGCCACCCGGGCCGGCCCATTTACCCCCTCCACTCCTCTGATTAAAATAGCGGCCGGATAATCTTTGGGGCCAACAACGATATTCAGCAAATAATGCATCCCATAAACAAAGTAGACATACCAAATACCGCCCGCTTCAAACATGGCTTTCGTTCGGTCAGTTTTGCCCCGTGAGGCGTGCGAGGCCAGATCGCCCGAACCATCGTAAGCTTCCACTTCCGTAATCATTTTAGTAATTTTCCCTTTGCCCGTCTCTCGCACTAAAAATTTACCCAGTAGCTCCTTGGCAATCACCAAGGTCGGCCCGGTATAAAATTTTGGTCCCAGAATTTTTGTCATTAAAGTTATTTTCCACCGGTCAGCAATTTAAGGAAAGCTTCTTCCGCCGGTAAGTGATTTGTAATAATATAAGATAAGGCACGTAAGATGGGAAAATCATGGTATTTGTTACCTAAGCGAGCCACCAAAGAGGGCAAAGAAACAACCCCCTCGCTTTTAATCACTGTCTCACCATACTCTACCAAATCCCTACCCACTTCGTGATTTTTAGAGTACGAACTGAAACCGGTGGCTACCAAATCACCCAATCCCGCCAAAGATAGGGCTGCCTCATTTTCTCCCCCCAGCAGTTTGATTATTTTCTTCATCTCTTCCAGCGCTCTGACTACCAGATATCCTCGGACATTTTCTCCCCAACCCAAACCGTAGCTCACTCCTAAAGCCAGAGCATAAATATTTTTCAAAATTCCGGCGATGGCCACACCAGGTAGATCCGCTGTTTTTTCTATCAAAATATTGGTGCCAGCAAACAATTGCGCCACTGCTTCTCCCCACCGGCTATCGCGAGCGGCCACCACTAGAGCGCCAAACTGACCTTCTTTGATTTCCTCGGCTAACATCATCCCCCCTAAAAGTACCAGTGGTTGTTTTTTTGGCAATAAATCTTGATATAGTTCGTTCATCATTTTCCCCGTCCGTTCTTCCATCCCCTTGGATAAAAACACGATGATAGCTTCTTTTGTCAGATAAGAATTGATGAAAACCACGGCCTCCCGCACCGCCCATGACGGCACACAGATAAAAATGAAGCCGGCGGCCGGCACCAGTTCCGGCAAGTCCGCTTGCTTTATTCCTAAATCAGCTAAGACTTGAGGATTTTTATCCCAATAAGTTACCGCTACCTCTTTTCCCCCCAGGATTTTACCAATACTCTGGCCAATTTCGCCAGCTCCGATAATTAAAACTTGCGGCAACATAGTATTTGTCATTTTAGCATATTTACCGGGTATTTGTTAAAATAACTGATAATTA
>JBBUAE010000033.1:0-1388 GCA_038061005.1 Patescibacteria group bacterium
ACTTCCGCGTCTCTAATATTTCCCTCCGGATTATCGTTGCCATTATTACCGTCATTGTTATCGCTTTGATTTTGCTCCGGAGCAGGGTTAGTCTGGCTCGCCTTGCTCATCGCTTCGCCAATCTTCATCATCTCACCAGAGAGCTCCTCTGACGCTTTCTTGATCGCTTCTAAATCGTCGCTGTCTTTCACTTTCTTCAATTCGGCAATTTTTCCTTCCACACTATTTTTAACCTCAACGGGAATTTTGTCCGTCGCGCCCGCCTGTCCGGCAGGCAGGTCTTTAAGCGCTTTTTCCGCCGAATAAATCAACTGATCGGCATTGTTTCTGGTTTCTACCGCTTCTTTCTTACGGTGATCTTCTTCGGCATTGATTTCCGCCTCGTGCTTCATTCGTTCAATGTCTTCTTTGGTTAAACTGGTTTTGGCCTCAATTCGAATAGACTGTTCTTTACCGCTGGACTTATCCTTCGCTTTAACGCTTAAGATGCCGTTGGCGTCAATGTCAAAAGTCACTTCAATTTGTGGCATACCGCGCGGCGACGGCGGGATACCATCCAAGATAAACCGCCCGAGAGACTTGTTGTCGGCCGCCATTTCCCGTTCACCCTGCACTACATGTACCTCCACTTGAGTTTGACTATCGGCCGCCGTGGAAAAAATTTGGGCGCGGGAAGTTGGGATAGTGGTGTTGCGTTCAATTATCTTAGTCGCAATACCTCCCATCGTTTCAATCCCAAAAGAGAGCGGCGTCACATCCAAAAGTAGAATGTCTTTAACGTCTCCCTGGAAAATACCAGCTTGGATGGCTGCTCCCACAGCCACCACCTCATCCGGATTAATGGAACGATTGGGATCTTTGCCAAAAAGATTTTTGACCGCCTGTTGGATGGCTGGCATTCTGGTCTGACCACCAACCAGAATCACTTCGTTAATGTCTTTAATTTTGTAGCCTGAAGCGTTTATTGCTCGCTTCGTAATTTCGATGGAACGCTCAACGTAGGAGCGAGCCAACTCTTCTAATTTGGCGCGGGAGAGTTTCATCAAGAGGTGTTTAGGACCATTAGCATCAGAAGTAACAAAAGGAATGTTGATTTCCGATTCCATTATTTCTGATAGTTCGTGTTTAGATTTTTCGGCCGCCTCCTTGAGCCGCTGGAGCGCTAATTCATCCTTGGTAATATCAATGCCGTTTTCGCGCTTAAATTCGCCCGCAATCCACTTAATAATTTCTTGATCAATATCTTCTCCTCCCATATGAGAGTCGCCATCGGTAGACTTGACCTCAATACTCTGTTCATCTTCAGCCCCGGTAATATCCAAAATAGAAATATCAAAAGTCCCGCCGCCAAAATCGTAGACGGCGATTTTTTCGTCTTTCTTTTTATT
>JBBUAE010000034.1:0-12886 GCA_038061005.1 Patescibacteria group bacterium
TTATGTAATTCCGAAATGGTGCCGATAATCAAACGCTCTTCCAGCAAGCTTAATGTTTGCCCGATTGATCTAACCGCCATCTTTCCCAACAGATATTTTCGGGTTTCTTGGCGTTCTAAAAAATCTACCAGAGTTAATCCATTGTAGATGACCGTTATTTTATTTTTTAACCAAGGCAAGTGGCCGATTTGATCTTTGGTTTTGGCGGACACGGCGATGGTTTGGTGGCAAAGCAAGATGGTTAACCAGTAAGAGAAATGAATCGCTAGGCGAGAAAAAAATGACCGGTTCTCGTTAAAGGCCCAGCCGTGAACGGTAAAGATTATTTTTGGTACTCCAGCCAAGCGTCCGGCCAGCGCCCCCAAGCCGCCGATTTTTGAGCTGTTTAAATGAATGACATCCGGTTTTTCCCGCCGGAACAGTTTAATTAATTGCTTCAGCACCTTAAATTCGTCGGCCAGCTTGATGTCACGACTCAAATTTTCAATCTTTAGGGTTTCGACCCCCGCTGTTTCTAGTTTCTGTTTTAGTTCTCCTCCTTCACCGAAAATGACTTTAACTTCATACTGATCGCTAGGTAAGTTGGTAGCCAAATCATAAACGTATTTCTGCGCTCCCCCGAAGTTTGACTTGGTGATTAAGTAAAATATCTTAGTTTTTCTTTCCATATAATTTCTTAAAACTACCCCAATAGAAATTTAACGGCTAGGGTATCAAAATATTATACACTTTTTTCCGTTTTATTCTATGTTTTTTAAGACCCCAAATTACTCAAAATTTCTAACGGGGAACGGTAGCACAAAAGGGGATTTTAGTGTATTATCATTCGCATGAAGGTGAATAGTCAACGGGAAGTTATAACCCTATTTCTAGGCGATATTATCGCCCTTTTGACCGCCTTGTGGGTGTCTTTATTAGTCCGCTATCTAGAATTACCAACCAATCAACTATTTTCCACTCATTTAATTCCGTTTGTCCTCATCTTTCTAGTTTGGGTTTTAGTTTTTTTCATCTTTGATCTCTACGGTAAACAAACCTCCATCTTCCAAAAAAAATTATCAAAGACAATTTTAAATGCCCAGGCATTAAACAGTCTTTTGGCCATCATCTTTTTCTACTTCATCCCGTATTTTGGCATTACACCGAAGATTACATTGTTTATTGACCTTGGCTTTTCGTTTACTTTTATCTTAATTTGGAGAATTTATTTATCGCGTCTATTTTACCGCGGCCGAAAAGAGACCGTGCTTTTTCTTTGCCACGGCAAAGAAGTTAATGAACTTCTGGAAGAGTTCAAAACTAATCCAAAATATAATGTTCGAGCACTGGAACTCTCGGCGAGACAACGACCGGATGAAATTAGGCCGTCTATTGTGGTGATTAACACCTATGACCGGCACATAGACGAATCGCTCGGCGATTACTACCAAATGATCTTTCAGGGAGTGCATTTTGTAAACGCGCACAACCTCTATGAAGATGTTTTTGATCGCGTTCCAATCGGCCTAATTAATGAAAGGTGGTTTTTGGAAAATATTTCTAGCCAGCCCAAAGTTATTTACGATTCTGGCAAGAGAATTTTTGATATTATTACTTCACTAATTTTAGGTTTAGTTTCACTGGTTTTTTATCCGCTCGTTTGGTTGCTGATCAAATTGGATGACGGTGGCCCAGTTTTCTTTACTCAAGAAAGAACTGGCAAAAACGATCAGGTTTTTAAAATTTACAAATTTCGCTCAATGAGAAATGACCAAGTAACGCGAATTGGAAAACTTTTAAGACAAGGTCGGCTGGATGAACTGCCCCAATTGTGGAGCGTTTTGATTGGAGACCAGTCTATGGTTGGACCCCGGCCAGAAAAACCGGATTACGCGCAAACCTATCGCCACAATATTCCCTATTATGATGTGCGACACTTAATCTCTCCGGGCTTGTCTGGTTGGGCGCAAATTTATCAAGAGAATCACCCCCATTTTAGTTTGGGACCGGAACAGACAATGGAAAAATTATCTTATGATCTCTATTATGTCAAAAATCGCAACTGGTGGTTGGATCTAAAAATTACTCTAAAAACACTGAACATTTTGTTAAGAAGGACGGGGATTTAGAGATAAACATACGAATCAACGAATAATGCGAATGATACGAATGAATGCGAATGGACTCAGAACTCAAGATGGCAAGGCATTTATTCGTAACCATTCGTAGATTAGTATAATTCGTATATTCGTATCTTTATGTTGATTGACGGGAAAAAAATCAGAGAGGAAATTAAAGAAGAACTAAAACAACAATTTACCACTATCGGCAGGGTGGTTTTAGCGGTAGTTTGGGTGGGAAATGATCCCGTAACGGCTAAATTTGTAGCCCAAAAAAAGAAATTGGCGGTCGCCATCGGAGTAGAACTCCGCTTGTTGGAATTTAGGGAGAGCATTAGCGAGGAAGATTTGGTAGATGAAATGAATAAATTGGTCAATGATCAGGGGGTGAGGGGAATTATTGTGCAATTACCTCTTCCGTCCCAGATTAATTCCACCAAGATTCTTAGTCTGATTCCGTCAGTTAAGGATGTTGATGCTCTTGGTTTTGAGCCAAAAGTTTTATCTCCAGTTACCCAAGCGGTAGCGGAAATCATTGCCCGATACCACATTAATTTGCTGACAAATAATTTTGTCATTTTAGGAAAAGGACAATTAGTCGGCCGTCCGGTGGCTATCTGGTTGGCTCAAGAAATGGCCAAAGTAGAAGTGATAGATAAAAGTACTAAGGATATCAAAACCATAACTCAAAAAGCCGATGTCATTATTTGTGGGGCGGGGGAGCCGGGGATATTAACACCTGATATGATCAAAGATGGTGTTATAATTATAGATGCCGGGACCAGCGAAAGTGCCGGTAAGATAACCGGGGATGCCCTCTCCGCTTGCGCCGAGAAATCCGCTCTCTTTACGCCGGTGCCCGGCGGGGTAGGTCCGATCGCGCTAGTTTGCCTGTTTAAAAATCTATGGAAACTTTCCCATTAAACGAACTGCTCTTTAAACTGCTTAATAGTCTGGCGGGTCACTCTCTGTTTTTTGATAATCTGATTTATTTTTTGGCCCAATATTTGGGATGGCTGATGATTTTAAGTATTTTGCTTTACATTTATTACTCCAGCCACCGGATGCTCGCGGTGCAAAATTCTTTAATCGCCTTGTCAGTCGCCATGACTTCTCTCTTTATAGCTGATGTCGCTAAAAAGATTTTTATGATCCCTCGTCCCTTTATGGCCATCAAGGGAATTTACGAAATTTTTGTCATTGGCGGTCTTGACTCTTTCCCGTCCGGCCATGCCGCCTTTTTTGGCGCTCTAGCTGTTTCTATTTATCTGCGAGATAAAAAAGCTGGCGCATTTTTCTTAATTGGGGCTCTGCTTATTGGCTTAGCGCGAATCATTGCCGGTATTCACTATCCGCTCGACATCTTAGCCGGTTTCCTTCTTGGTTGGCTGCTGAATATGGCGATTAGCTATTCGGCTTATAAAAAACAGGTTAATTTAAGCGAAGTTTATTAGTTATCCACAGGGGGGGTAATAGTGTTGGAAACTTGTTATAATAAATTAAATAATAAAGGTCGAGATCGTCTAGTTTGGTTCGGATTTATACTCTTAATAATTAATCACTAAATAAATAAAAAATGAAAAAAATTAATCTAATGGCGTTAGTGTCCGTGGCTGTTTTGATCGCGCCTTTGGTCGCCGCCGCGGGGACAATAAACCAGGTGGCAAAATTCATCACCTCTACAACCACAGGAGACTCTGCGATTATTGACGATGGTTCTACTATTAGAACAATTGGTAGAGATCTTAATTTAGAGGGAACATCAGCTCAGAAGGCACTACGTTTTAAAAGAACAGATGTAGCTTCTTCTCCTCACGCTAGAATTGAATTCCTTGATTATAATAATGTTCAGTATTGGAATTTTGGAACCAATATCGCGGTCGGTCCTGGATTTGAAATTAATGAAGGAACTGGAGCTGGAACAAATCGACTTAATATAGCTCCTGGAGGCAATGTGGGCATTGGGACAGGAACAGCGGCTCCCACCTCAAAACTTCATATAAAAGAAAGTGCGTCTAAATGGTTGGCTCTTGAAAATGCAGCTGGAACAATATGGAATTTTAACTATGTTAACGATGCTCTTGTTGGTTCTGCATTGAAAATTGGTCCGACTGGTTCTCCTCTACAATTATCTTTAGCAAATGAGGCTGGAGGAACAAGAATGTATCTATGGGAAGAAGGCAGAGCGGTGCCAACTTTGCCACACACGGGGGTTAAGCCAACGTTTGCTGTTTGGGGTGATCTTCTTATTGGAGATATAGTTAGTATTGAAAGCAATCCTATACAAGCATTTATGAGACAAAATACTGGATTGCCGGCAAGCGCTGTAACGAATCTCTACTCGGCTAAACTTATGAGTAGTGATACTGATGGCGGCGCGAGTGTGACTTTACACCCAGACGATGGATCAGGCACCAGAAGTGGAGCAGTTGAAATAAACGCTTGGGGTACTGGAGCGGGAACCGATTCAAATACCGTTCTTTTGCAGACTCGTCTTGATGGAAATAATTACACACCTAGACTGAAAGTTAATAGTGCTGGAACTATAACTATTCCGGATTTGGCAGGAACAGGCAATGATTATGTTTGCGTTAATTCCTCTGGAACTTTATTCAGAAGCAATACTGCGTGTTAAATCTAAGCCCCTGTCTTAAGACACCTTCTTCATAAACTGTCCAGCCAATACCGAAAAAGATCTGAAGAACTACGAGCTTTATAAAAACGGAAAATATACCGCTTTTATCAACAAATCTAGCAGACCTAGTTTTTTCTGCGCAGTCTATTAGCTAGTCGCCAATACCGCTTACAGTTTCCAATTGACAATGGTAGATATGTCAGGAAGCGAAAGCGCCAAAACTGCGGCAGTAAAGGCCATTACGGTGAGCAGTAATCCGCGCCGTCGCTAAACGCCACGACTAGAGAGCAGTTCCCCAGCTGTAAAGGGCGGGGATAGTTTGATTGATCAAAGCGTAAACTGTTTGTCGTCAATTGTACCTATCGAGAACTGTTTTGAGTCAACCGTCCCGCTGTCATTTGTTTATGACCTTGGTATACTTATCGTTAATATGCCAACCGGTGACAGTGAAATAACAGACAAAAAGATGCTTTTCCCGGCGCTAGTCATTGTTATGCTAATCGCCATTAGCATTCTTTCTTTTGGGCTTCAGGGAAAAAATCAGAGCGGATCAGTTGGTATATTATCAACCAGTGATACTACTGTTACCTTGCAGTATGGCCGGTCCATTCCGGAACTAAATATTTCTTCTTACACTGGAACTAAAGATGCGGGGATTAATGCTGAGGTCCCTAACGCCGGTTATTATCAGCAAGGGGCCGTGAGTCAAATTATTTACCGTTGGTGGAGAATTGGTTTGTATTGGTTTGATTTGTCGGCTATCCCGCGTGCTGCGGTAATTTCTGATGCCCGACTCATTCTTTATTCCATTCCTGGCACATATAATTTTAACGAAGCGGGGGCTGTGCCGATTTATCTCGTCCAAACTCTATCGCCCAATAACAACATCGTCTGGTCCGAGGGAAACGGGACGAATTACTATGCTCAAGACAAAGGCACCAGCTGGTTAGCTAAAGATAATTTCGATGGCGCTCGACCTCGTTACCCTTGGTCTTCTTTGTCGGGTCGGACTGGTACCGGAGACCTGTCCTCGGCGTATGAGTCGTCCCCCATTGGCAAGATGAACTTTGTGAAGAGCTACGGAGCGCAACAGTCTGATAACCTGGCGGCAGCCATCAGTCGTATTATTGGCAATAATTATCAATATGAAGGATTTGCTGTTGATCGAAGCTTGCTGGCGGGAGATATTGGCCGTCAAGATGGTGTGGCGACCAAAGAGTATGCCGATATGACCAAACGACCGGCTCTGCAAATCACCTATTCTGTTCCTAATTCATCTCCCACTGTCTCTCCGATTCTTACCTCATCTCCTTCTCCCTCTGTTTCTGCGCCGGCCCCCACTCCAACACCGATCACGACACCTACGGCTACCGCTAGCCCCACTCCCTCTAGTCCGCCAGCTGGGAGTTATATAATCTTGCCGTCTCTGCCGCCACTGGGGATAGCTAATGTGCCGACACCGGTAAGTGTTACTCTACCCACCCCCAACCGTATTTTGCGAGTGGGCGATAATACCGGTTTTGCTGCCGCGGTTACCGCCTCCCAGCCTGGTGACTGGATTGTTTTAGCACCGGGAACCTATTCTCAAATACTATTGCAAAAGAAAAATTTAGGCAGTCCCTCTTCTTATTTGGTAATTGCTGGAGAACCAGGAGCTGTAGTGAATGGAGCATCGGTCTATGCGCCTTTTAATGATGTTTATGTCACCCTTTACGCCATGAATTTCATCAATACTGTCAATATAGATTATGCTAAACGTGTTAATGTTATCGGCTCCAAGATTTATATACCTAATATTGTTTCTAAAGGAATAAAAATTAATCATCAATCTTCCCTGTCTTCTTTCAAAATTCTTAATAATCATATCTTTACTGATTTGGCATATACCGGAGTGTGGGGAGAAGGAGATTATGGGATTTATTTTGGATTTTATGAAGGCAAGGGCGACAATACCCGAATCGCCGGAAATCAAATTCATGGATGGTGGGATGGGATGTCTTTAGGACAGAGTGGCGGGGCTTCCGCACCTTTTAATAATCCGACGTATAACTGGTCTGTGGACCATAATGTTATTTATGATATTAACGATGATGCAATTGAAGCCGATGGCTGGCATTCTAATTTGACTATCTCAGATAATATTATTGGCGGGACAAATAAAAGTGTGCGTATGGGTATTTCATTGGCGCCTGGTGGTCCTGGTCCTATTTATGTTAAAAATAATTTTGTTTCAGGATTTAGCGAGAGTCCATTTAAATTTAATACTGAAGTGAATCAGGCCTATACAAAAAATGTTTTAATCCAAAATAATACAGTTATTCAAGTAAGTGGTAATCCAGCGATGTGGCTTCAGTATCCTCCCACGGGCCTGACAGAAAATATTAGTATTATTAACAATGTTTTTTTGGGAACAGGAACTCTCTTTTGGTTGGACCATGCCACGATTAAAAACTTAATATTTGATTATAATAAATGGTATTCTACTAAAGTCCTTGGAGATTATAATAAAACTGGAGATAATGTTGATTTGTTTATAATTTATAATGGTTCCACTGGAAATATTTATTACAAAACATTCAGTGACTTCCGGGCCGCGCAAAATCAAGAAGCTCACGGACAATATATGTATTTTAGTGCCCAACCAATTCCGGTTGGAAATCTTCCTCTAACCAAGATTGCCACCTGGGAGACTTCTCTCCCCACTCCTACGCCGTCTTCTGACCTCACCCCGCCCATTCTCCATATCAACACGCCGATATTCTCCCAGCTCAATTCCTTCTTTTCTAGCATCACATCCTACCTCGCCAACGTTTTCTTTGCTGTCCAAAGTTTAATTTCCCATTAATCATGTTTCACTCTAGGAAAAGAAATCAAACGCAGCAATTTATCATCGGGGGCATCCTGATCCTGTTTACTTCCCTACTTCTCTCGGCCGGCCCGGTCATGGCGCAAGCATATACCACCTACAACACCAATAAATCAAGTGTCAATTTATCCGGTACGGCTTCCAGCCCCGTGGGTCTTACCCGTGTTTCTTGGACCAATGATCGCGGTGGCGGGGGAAATGCGGTCGGCACCACCAACTGGTCCATAACCGGTATTGTTCTCCAGGTGGGACAAAATACCATTATTATTACCGTCTGGGACTCGGGCGGCAACTCCACTGCCGACGGGTTAATTATCAACTACACTTCTACGGCAATTACCCCGACACCCACTCCAACTGTTATTTCTACTCCCACTCCTACTACGATTCCCATTCCGCCTCCGTCGTCTGGCGGAGGAGGAGGTGGAGGAAACTATTTTATCCCCACTCCTATTCCGACCACTACCACGATCGTCCTCCCCCCCAATATTGGCGCGGGAGGAGGCACGCTTCCACCCCTCTCTGGCCCGTTCTCCATGGGCATGCAAAGTAATCAGGTTAAAATATTGCAACAATATTTAGCGAAAGATCCGACTATCTATCCGGCCGGAACGATTGATGGTTACTATGGTCCAGTCGTAGTTAAAGCTGTCCAGCGTTTTCAATTCAAATACGGTGTCGTCACAAGACTAGATAATCCCGCTTACGGCTTAGCCGGACCGGCGACGCGCGCTAAAATTACGCAAGTTTTAGGTGATAAAGGATCCAACTTTTCCGCTTTAACTCCCATAGCCAAAGAGCAACTCATTGCGCAAATTAAGCAAATAATTATATCCTTAATGACCCAAATTCAAGCCCTGCTTCAAGCTCAAATTAATTCAAGTCGGTAGAAGTAGCCAATATTTAAGGAAAAATCTCTAAAATCCTTGATTATTTTGGGTTTTTACATATAATAGGGAACATGACGAAAACAAGAGTATGGGCAGTCATTCTGCTCATTATTGGTTTGGGAATTGGCTATTTTGACTATGCGTCGGAAAAAGCGGCTCCCACCGATTGTTTATTTCCGGGCGCGACCGCGGACCAGCCGGGCTCTTTTTGTCTTTACCACCCCTTCCGTCTGGGTTTGGATTTACGTGGGGGTAGCGAACTTATCTATAAAGCTGATCTGTCCAAAATTGATGCGGCCAACGTCAGTGACGCCATGGCCTCTTTACGTGATGTAATCGAACGACGAGTTAATGCTGTTGGTTTAACTGAAGCTTTGGTCCAAACTGGACAAACGCGCCTGGGTAGTAATGAACATCGTTTGCTGGTGCAAATTCCCGGGGTCATGGATGTCAATCAAGCGGTTAATTTAATCAATAAAACTCCCTCCTTGGAATTCAAAGTGGAAAGACCGGACGGACCGGAGAAGCAGGCAATTCTAAAAGCCAAAGAAGAAGCGGCGGCCCTGCTTAAGGCGCAAGGGGCTGGAACTAGTACTCTTGCCAGAATTAATCCGCTAGCGTTTGAAGACGCTGATTTTATGCCGAGCGGCTTAACTGGTCAATATCTAAAAAAAGCCACTTTGCAGCTTAGTCAAGGTCAAGGGCAACTCGGCCCCTCCATTGGGGTGGAATTTAATTCTGACGGGGCGACTAAGTTTGATGAATTGACCAAGGCCAATGTCGACAAAAGAATCGGCATCTTTTTGGATGGACAATTAATATCAGCGCCGGTGGTGCGGGAAGCCATTCGTGACGGTAAGGCGGAAATTAGTGGCGGCCAAATGACGGTAGATAGCGCCAAAGAACTGGTTCGTAATCTGAATTTAGGCGCTCTACCCGTGCCAGTGTCTCTGATTTCCACTCAAACCGTGGGTGCCACGCTGGGCAAAGAAGCACTGGACAAAGGTGTGAATGCCACCATGATTGGCTTTCTCGTCATCGCCATTTTTATGATTGTTTGGTATCGCTTACCCGGCGTGATCTCAGTAATTTCTCTGGCAGTTTATTTATCGTTAATGATTGCTATTATTAAACTGTTCGGCATCACCTTGACGGCTGGAGGCATCGCAGGCCTGATTCTCTCACTAGGCATTGCGGTGGACGCCAATGTGTTAATTTTTGAACGCCTGAAAGAAGAAATACGTCGCGGCAAAACTATTAAGGGAGCAATGGAAGATGGTTTTGGCCGGGCCTGGACATCTATTCGCGATTCCAATATCTCCACGATTATTACGGCCTTAATTTTATTCTGGTTTGGTACAGCCTTGATCAAAGGTTTTGCGGTCAATTTGGCGATTGGAGTGATACTAAGTATGTTTGCGGCGGTCGTCTTGTCTCGCACTCTGCTTTTGGCGATTAGCCCGGCTACGAACACTCTCAATCGCTTCCTTTACGCCAGTGGTTTTAATAGCGGTGGCGAAAGTTAAACATACCTGCCTGCGGCAGGCAGGCGAATATGCGAATAATGCGAATGAAACGAATGGCTACGAATGAACTCAAGACGCAAAATATTAAAACATTTATTCGCAGCCATTCTCAGAATTAGTATAATTCGTAAATTCGTATATTAAATTCCCATGTTTATCATCAAACACAAAGCGATATTTTTTACCATCTCAATTCTCTTAGTCATCGGGTCTCTTATCTTCATTGCCATCTACGGATTAAACCTCGGTTCAGACTTTACCGGGGGGACAGCGCTAGAAGTGGCCTATGCTAAAAACCGTCCCGACCCCAATCTCTTGCGCAGTATACTGGCGCCCTTAAATCTGGGCAATTATTCTTTGCAATCAGCCGGCAGTGACGGCTATATCATCAAATTAAAACCAATCACGGAAGAAGAGCGGGTATCTATAGTCGACGCTTTATCGGCGAATGGGGCCAATCAAGATTTTCAAGTCAAAAGCTTCAGTTCGGTTGGTCCATCGGTTGGTCAAGAATTGGCGACTAAGGGGTTGATTGCCGTCACTTTAGTGGTTTTGCTTATTATCCTCTTTATCGCTTTCGCTTTTCGCAAAATCTCCTATCCTGTCGCTTCATGGAAATTTGGCTTAATAGCCATCATTGCCCTTATTCACGACATCACCATCCCGACCGGAGTTTTTGCTTATCTGGGTCATTTTCGCGAGGTGGAAATTGACGCTTTATTTATTACCGCCCTCCTGACCATTCTGGGTCTATCAGTCAGCGATACAATTGTAGTCTTTGACCGGATCCGTGAAAACCTGAAAAATCGAGTGGGTAGAACTTTCGAAGAAACGGTCGGAATGAGCTTGGATCAAACTATTACCCGTTCGCTCATTACTTCTCTGACTATTATCTCCATCCTTCTGGTACTGCTCTTCTTTGGCGGTGAATCCACCCGTAACTTTGCTTTAGTGCTGACTCTCGGTATGTTCTTCGGCACCTATTCTTCCATCTTCATCGCTTCTCCGCTTCTCGTGGTGGTCTACAATTGGCAGGCTAAACCCTAGACCAAGCTTTGCTTGGTCGGGTTGCCCGAACATTTTGTTGGCAAATAAAATATTTTAGGGAGAGGAAAAAACTCAAAAAGTAGATAGTATTTAGTAGATAGTAGATTGTATAAATACAAAATATAAAAAGGCGGGGAGACCCGCTTTTGTGGTAAACCCGACGAAATTTTGATTACAAAATTTTTTCGGGTAAACAAAAACCCGCCGCTGAAACAACGAGTTTTTGTCGTCGTTTCGGCGGCGGGGATGAATCTCAAAGGTGCGAGAAATCAACTTCACCCACGTCTGAATCTTTACTCTGATCAATTTCCTTAATGGTAGGCAAACCAGAAGTGGAGTTCGTCCCCGGTTCGAACTTAATCTGACCAGGATGGAGATTCCCGACCCTGATGTAATGTGATTCTCCCGAAAGTCTCCAAGCTGGTCCAAGCCAACGACCAGAACTTTTAAGCATGAACCATGACACAACAGGGAAAACCTTTCCAAGGGTGTCATATAATTTACCGTCAATTTTTACCTCCCGCGTGGGACTGTGGAAAAGAGGGTCTTTTCTCATCCGAGTAGCAGCAACGCGGCAGTGCTTCATTACCACCCGATACGACTCTTTTTCTTCGAGAGTAACGGCTGGGTCGTTGACTCCTACCCGGGGTTCGAGCAGAAATTGAGCAGCTGCCTCGGTGGCTCTGATGGCCAGGAGGGTTATCTCGGTTGCGGCCAACTTGGTGATAAACCGCGTGGTTTCTTTCTCGTTCTTAAACATTTCAATATCTCCCGTTGGGAAGATGTGGCCTCGAGCTATGCTCGTAGGCTCTGCCGTTGGGCAGATTACCTGTTGTTAATTATATACTATATGATTTTATTTGTCAATATCAAGAATAAAAAGACCTTATTTTAAGCCATTTTCTGGCTTTTATACGATATACTATCTACAAAATACTTTCTACTAACTTATGCTTGACTCTTGTCTGGGGATAAGTATAATAGACCTCATACCTTACAACCGAGGTGGCTTTACAAGATTGGATGGTTATCCAATTTTTTAGTCCCCTAAAACATTTGCGGCCTAAAGCGCTTTGCGCTCGGCCAAGCAAATGTTCGGGCTAGCCCGGCGTACCAGTCGCCCTAGGGCGATCAATTTGTGGAGCAAATTGATTTAGCCAGGAATTCCGCTTGGTAGGAACGTTGACAATTTAGATCCGCCTAGATCATTATTTGGGCGGACACATCCACAAAAATAATTTATACAGACCCTATTGAGTTAAAATCCTTTCAGGATTTTAAAATTGCGAAGCAATTTTTACTCAACGGGGCTCGCCCTAAGGAATAAGATTTATACAAATCTTAAATTGCAAAGCAATTTATATTCCACAGGGTAAACAAAAGTTAATATATTTTCTTTTGTTCCGTTCATTCAAAAATTGCGTAGCAATTTTTGCCCGATCCACCTATAGTGGATTTAGGGCGTTATTGACCCTAAAACATCTTCGATGCTCGGGTCAATAAAATTGCAAGCAATTTTATTGAGAGTTTGATCGTGGCTCAGGATGAACGCTGGCGGCGTGGATAAGGCATGCAAGTCGTGTGGGTTTAGACCCACGGCGAACGAGGTAGTAACACGTAGGAACGAACCCAAAAGTCGAGGATAACCCATCGAAAGGTGGAGTAATACCCGATAGTCTCTTCGGAGTAAAGTCGCAAGACGCTTTTGGATCGGCCTGCGGAGTATCAGCTAGTTGGTAGGGTAATGGCCTACCAAGGCTATGACGCTTAGGGGAGCTGAGAGGCTGACCCCCACCGATGGAACTGAGACACGGTCCATACAC
>JBBUAE010000035.1:0-9163 GCA_038061005.1 Patescibacteria group bacterium
TTACATTGATGAATTTCAAAACTTCACCACCGATTCTATTTCCATCATTCTCTCCGACGCGCGCAAATCTGGCTGGGGGCTGCCCAGCGCCCACCAGGTTATTGCCCCGCTAGAGGATAAGATTCGCGACTCGGTGTTTGGTAATGTCGGCTCCATGATTGCCTTTCGGGTTGGGATGCCGGACACGGAGGTGCTGGTCAAACAATTTGGACCGGAATTTGACGCCCAAGATCTGATTTCCACCGAAAACCAGCACGCCTTGGCCAAACTCTTGATTAATGGCGAACCGTCTCGCCCCTTCAATCTTGAATGTCAATATGTGTCTCCAGCACCGCACCCGGAATTGCGGGCCAAACTGGAGGAACTTTCTCGTCTGACCTATGGTCGCGACTTAGCCGAGGTGGAGCAGGATATCGTCAAACGGTTGAGGGGGGTATAGATAATTATTAAAATTGCTGTCATAAAAAAGCCCCGCGAACCGAAATTCACGGGGCTTCATATTGGTGCTAAAGGACCAAGATTAAACGATGGACTTCACTAGATTTTACGTCTACTCCTCGGAGTTGCATTACCTCGGCGTAGTGTTGGGATAACTGCCGCTCTAGTTTAGCGAACATTTGTTCCATCAAGCTCTCGGTCAGAATGGTCCCTCGCTTTAGAGCCATGGTGATTAGAACATCCCTAATCCCGTTATTGCCGTAAGGCTCACCGTTATAAATAATCCCTGACGATTCCTCTTGACACAATGTCCACTGTTCAACAAACTCCATGGTTTCTCCGATCCCGAATCTTTTTAACAAGCCTCCCAGCCGTTTGACCGGAGCCAAACGAAACTTGGCAAGTACCGCCCTCGCCCTCATTGTCCGGGGCGTAGACCAGGTGATCTTGTTGATGACGAGCTTGTACTGGACTCGGACAGTTTCTCCCTCTACTTCCTCTTCATCGACTTCCAGCACTGTCCTCAATTGCTTAGGGATTTCTGGAGTCGAGCAATCCAGTTTCTTCATTTTTTGACCTCCTTTTGGTCCGCTTAAGATTTTTACTGACCATTCAGTCTGTGCTAAATCTACCATAACAATATAATCTAGTCAATTTTTTGCTTGACAGGCGCAAATGTTGTTGTTTTTTGGGTCTATTTTTTGCTGGACAGATAATAAAAAATGTGGCTATCCACAGATAATCCACCTGTCGCCTACTTACCTCCCATGAGTTAGGTATAATAGAAAACATTGATGTTTGGGATCACGGTTGCCGAGCTTTCAAGACAAAATGGCTGACAGGATGAATTTACCCTGCTTGAGTATAAAATTGCTAGGCAATTTTAAAAATCTTCACCCTGTTAAGTAAAAATCGCTTTGCGATTTTAAATCCTAAAAGGATTTTACTAAACAGGGTAGAGATTTTTACTCAACAGGGTTAATCAAGTAAAATAGGACTTATTCCAATTAACCCTACAAATGCCGACCACGATTTTTCTCGTGGTCGGGTCAAAAAACCGTTAGTTCACCGCTCCGTAGTGAGTTTTGGCATTGCGCCAAAGGCACAGGTTAAGCCCAATGCCAAAATCTACTACGGGGTTCCCCTCAAACTGGATCGGGTAGTTTGGTTTTTCTTACCACTTTTGATTGTCTTTTTGGTTAACCCTAAACCGGCCGTAGCCAGCATTGCTTCTCTACTTGGTGGCTTTTTGGGGAATATGGCGGGCGCGGCTACGGCCGAGACTGCCACGGGCAATTCGCAAAATATGGCTCTGCTACAGGCCGCCCTTAACAATGATCCCAATCCTGACAAAGGGGACAGCGGTGATTCTGTTATCGAAGGTAATGCTTTAATGGCCAACTCTGGTCCAGCTGGCGGTTTAGCGGATATGGCGAGCTCTACGCCGGGAAGTGACCGGATTAGTACTTACGTAGTGCGTAAGGGAGATACTCTGTCGGAGATTGCCCAGATGTTTAATGTGTCAGTCAATACCATTCGTTGGATTAACGATATAAAGAAGAGCTCGGTGATCAAAGTGGGACAAACTTTAATCATCCTACCTATTTCCGGTGTGCAATATACCATTAAAAAAGGCGATACGCTGACTGGTATCGTCAAAAAGTTTGGCGGCGACGAAGAAGAAATCCTGGCTTATAACAATTTAGACTCGACTAATGATTTGGCCGTGGGTGATACGATTATTATTCCTGATGGTGATGCGTCTCCCCCGACCACCGGAACGAATTCAGGTCGAGGAACCGCTACAGCTAGTCGCCCAAACTATCAAGGTTACTACCTACGCCCGCTGGTAGGAGGCATTAAGACGCAAGGCCTCCATGGTTATAACGGCATTGATGTCAGTACCCCCACTGGCTCTTCAGTGATGGCTTCGGCGGCTGGGAAAGTCATTATCGCCAAAGGTAGCGGTTGGAGTGGTGGTTATGGCCAATATATCGTCGTTCAGCACAATAATGGCACACAAACTCTCTATGCTCACCTGTCGCAGGTTAATGTGGTGCCGAGTGAAACGGTGGAACGCGGGCAAGTGATTGCCTATAGCGGCAACTCCGGTCGCTCCACCGGCCCGCATTTACATTTTGAGATTCGTGGTGCGAAAAATCCGTTTTAGTATTCCTGACTTTCTAACCGCTTAGACACCAGGTGTCTAAGTAAAAGGCGATTCGCGCAGAGCGAATCGCCTTTTCTTTTTTGTATTTTATACAATTTACTATCTACTAGATACTACATACTAATCTTCGGTCTATACTGTAGCGCTTCCAGTAAATAATCTTCTTTGATGTTAGCCGAATCGGCCAAATCAGCGATGGTGCGAGCGAGACGGATGATTTTATGGTAGGAACGGGCAGAAAGATCTAGCCGACGGGCGGAATCGTTCAATAATTTGGTGCAAATTTCCGACAGTGGCGCGAATTTAGCCAATTCCCTGTTTCCCATCTCGCCGTTAGTTTTAATTTTCAAATCATTCGTCCGAAATCTCTCTAATTGTTTCTCGCGCGCGGACAGGATTCTCTCTCGCACTTTAATTGATGGCTCCTCTTTAGATTTCTCGGATAGTTTAGTCGGATCAATTTGCGGTACTTCCAGCCACAAGTCAATGCGATCCACAATCGGGCCGGATAATTTTTTCTGATAACGCATAATATCATGAGCGCTACAGAGGCATTCTTTGGTCCGCAAACCGCGGTTACCGCAGGGGCAAGGATTCATTGTGGCGATTAGAATAAAATTGGCCGGAAAAATAGTGGAGCCTTTAGAGCGACTAATGTTGATGACTTTGTCTTCCAATGGTTGGCGCAAGGACTCAATCACTCTTTTTTCAAATTCCGGAAATTCATCCAAAAATAGCACCCCGCGATGGGCCAAAGTGATTTCGCCCGGCTTAGGCCAAGTCCCGCCGCCGACGATGGAAATATAAGATGAGGTATGATGGGGCGAACGCAGGGGTGGTCGCGTGATTAAATTTTCCGTCAAAACGCCGGCGACCGAATGAATGCCGGTGGCTTCTAAAATTTCGTCATAGGAAAGGGCGGGTAAAACACCGATGAACGCTTTAGCCAGCATTGTTTTGCCGGTGCCGGGCGGGCCGTACATGGCCACATTGTGTCCGCCGGCCGCCGCGATTTCCAATCCCCGCTTGGCCGTGCTTTGGCCTCGGACATCGGCAAAATCCATAGCCGCGTCTGTCTCGGCCTCGGGAATGGTGGTGGCCGGTTGCGGCGACAGCCAAACCGGCACTTCCCCTCCTTTTTCAACCGGTGACGGCGATAAGTGATTGATAATTTGCCGCAAATTAGCGCAACCGAAAATTTTTACGCCGCGAATCAGGGCAGCCTCTAAAGCATTGTCGGTGGGCAAATAAATTTCGTCAAAACCCATCTCCTCGGCTTTTTTGGAGAGCAAAAGTGCGCCCTTAATCGGACGCAATTCGCCGTTTAAAGCCAGCTCCCCGAGAAAAATTTTCTTGGTCGGATTAAATTTAATCTCGCCGGAAGCGAGTAAGTAAGCGAGGGCGATAGCCAGATCAAAATTTGTCCCCTCTTTTTTGATGTCGGCCGGAGCCAGCGACACGATCACTTTCCGGTTGCCTTTGATCGGCGGTTTGAAGCCGGAATTTTTAATGGCGGCATTGATGCGATCGCGCGCTTCCCCTACCGCCTTGTCGGCTAAACCGACAATCGAAAAAGAGTGGAGACCTCGGGAGATATCCACTTCGACGTCAACCTGGTTAACTTTTAAGCCGCTTGTCCCGAGTGTATGAAGCCGCGACAACATCTCATTCCTCGTTCAGATGGGCTTTGCAGGTGCGAGCGGACGGATTAGCTAAGAGCCGATCTTCCTCAATCTCCTCTCCCCCCACCTCGCATTTACCATAAGAACCACTGGCGATTCTTTCTAGGGCCTCATTAACCTTTTGCAGTTGGGTTTCCAGAGTTTTTTCTTCGGCCTTTCGTTCATACATATCTTCCAGTCGATCAGCCGTTTCATCGCCGGTATTAACGCCATCTGTCTGCGGTTCCATGGCGTCCCAATCACCCGGTACATCGGGGTCACGCACGGCAATACCGCCCAATTGGCTTTCCAGCTTGCGCTTTTCTTCTTCCAGTTTGGTTTTAAAATGATTTAAGTCCATATTATTGTCTATTATATATAATTATCGGCGTATTTCAATCCCGACGCTTTTGGTCGGGACTCTAACCCCCGACAAACAGTCGGGCGCCGGGGCTATTTCAGATTGACAGCCGAGGTGAATTGTAAGCGGTATAGACTTTAATAAATGTTTCTTCGTTGGGCGTCATGATCAAAGTTGTCGTATCGATGAAACTGTAGAGAAAAATCGTATCCCCATTCACATCAGTCAGCACCCGCGTGTTTTTACTCTTGATATCTTTAGCGACAAAAGATGGTGCCGCCTTGGCATTGTCCAAAGTTTCACCGGAGAGCGAGGCTAAGATATTTCGGACATAACCATTTTCCTGGCTTAGAAACTCTTGGGCGACATTGTCATAAGAATTTATCTTAAATACCAAAAATGGCCAAGTGCTACTAGCCGTATGATAAGTTCCTAACATATAGTTGTACATAAAACGAGCCAGTTCAGGCGGAACAGGAGAATTGACATTAGCCAGGAAGTCGGTCACGCCAATAATTTTTTTAGTCACCGAACGGGTGCTGGTGGAACTCGCTGTCAGACTTTTGGTGAGATAAACATAAGTTAGGGTGCCGTTTTTACCCGGAGTTGCTAAGATATCACCAAGTTTAATTGTCACCATATCAGACGTGTAATTGGAAACATCAATTTCCTTGGCGTCATTGGCTGGGATGATGGAATTGATGACCACTGGCCGGACGGGATTGTCTTCCCCGCTTCTTAGCCAGTAAAAACCTCCAAAACCTAGAGCGGCCAAAAGAAGAATCATCAAACTGCTGACGGCTAGCCATTTTCCCTTACCGTTATCTTTATCCAGCGCATATAAATTATAGGCTGGATTTTTTCCCTGCTCTTTAATGGCGATTCTGGCCGAAGATAGTCCCTCATCCTTAACCGCTCTGGCAATGTCCGTCTTAAGAGTGCGAATGGTGGGGATACTGGATTTGATCTCTTTCTTTAGCGTCTCAATGACATTCTGCGCGGTCTGATATTTGGTCTCTTTAAATTGCCGCTCTTTGGTCTCTACTTCTAGGGCTTCATTGGCCCCTTTTTCCTGCTTAAGTTTGGCTGCCAATTCTTCCTCTCTTTTCCGGCGCACCTCTTCATCTATCTGTTGCATCATTTCTTCTCGTTCGGCCTGTTCCTTTTCTCTTGTTTCCCGTCGCTTCCTCTGCTCTCGTCCCTCCATCGCTAAACTGGCCGTGCGGCGCTTTTCACCCAAGGTTTTTTGTTCCACTTCCCGTCTCTCTCGTTGTTTGGGACCTTCCATTGCCAAACGAGCTTGCTCTCGCCGGTCTTGGATATCATCAGTTGGCATAATATAAAAAATTATACACCATTCTTGAGAGAATCTGAATAACTATATTTTTTAAATTCTTTCTCGGCACAACTTTTGACGGAACGCAGATATTTTTCTGCTGAAAAATTCTTGTGCTCGCCCCGTCGGGCTGCGCAATGTTCCGCCAAAAGTGTGCTTTCAACGAATATAAAAAATGTAGTTGTGAAGACACCTCAAAAACGGTACTGCCCCTGCGGGAGGTGAGGAGCGAGCTGGCGCAGCTCCGCCAGACCTTTTGAGACCTTTTGGAGCGGAGTGAACAAAAGATCCAAAAGGTGTACTGCTCCTGTAAGGAGAAGTTGGTTAAAATCAAATCCCCACTTCGAGAGTTTTAGACTAACTCTGTTTCTAGTTGTGATAATTGAGCGTTAATTTTTTCTTCCTGATCCAAAATTTCTTGATATTGTTTAGTATTTTCTTCCACCAATTTTTCAATCTTCTCGAGCTTATCTTGCCACCCCCACTTTTGTTTTTCCAGTGCTCGTCGCTTATCTTCATTGTCCCAGCGTCGCTTTTCTACTAACTGCTTTTGATCGGGCAAAGCCGCTCGCTCTTCCTCGGCTTCAATGGCTTTAGCCTCTTCTTCTATCTTGGTCTCTTGATCTAAAACCGGTTGCAAATCCTTTTTAACAGAATTTCTTTTTTCGTCTAAATCAATCCAGCCTAATTCCAGCGTTTCTTTTTGTTTATCCAATTTGGCTTTTTGGGTATTAAGTTGGACTTCTTCTCCCTTCACTCGGCTCTCTTTTTCCTCATGAATTCTTTTGGCCGAGCGTTCCGGTCCTTCCATGGCCACTTTGGCCGCTTCTAATTTTTCTTCCAGAGTGGGAACTGTCTCAACCTTGGCCACTTCTTGACCCGGTACAACATCAGCCACCGCTGTGGTGAGTGGGGTGATTGGAGTTATGTCAGTTGGGGCAGAGGCCGGCGGTGTTTGATTTTGATCCATAATTTATTTAAATTTTAGTCAGTATTACAATAATACAACTAATTTTATTATTAGGCGAGGAAATTGGCAAGGATATAAAGCAATTACGAATTACAAAAGATTTACCCTGTTAAATCCTTGCAGAGCAAGGAGCGCACAGCGCTATTTAACAGGGTGGGTTACGAATGAAAAAACAGGTAAAGTTTAACCCGCATGGCACCGAAGTGCGCACGCGGGTTGATATTCAGGTTCAAGGATTTAACTTGGGTTAGCCGATCCGCCGCCGGTGGCGAACGACCAGAAAATGGCGATTAGCACTCCAGTCACCGCACCAGACGTTGAGGTTCAAGCTATACTCCGCATTGTTCCTTTCCAAAACCGGTACACGACGATCGCCAGCAATGTTCATGACCGAACCGAGAGCGATGATGACCGGGAATTCCCTCTTGAAGTCTGGGTAAACCGCGTCGAAGGCGAGCAATTCCTCAATCTTGGCCGGCTTCAATCCGTGTTCCTTCATCTTCCTTACTGCATCTTCCGAACTGATCTTTTGATCAAAATGGACGATCTTACATTCCACTTCCCACCGGCCATTGTCCGTGAGGAACCACTCGGCTGTGATGCGGTCGTTGACCCAGTTGTATTTCCCGCGCTGGATCATTAGCGCGAGCGACAGGCCGTAATCCACGATGGCCGAATACTTTTCAGTCGGAGGTGGACACAGAGCTTTGGTAAGTGTTTCTTGCAGGGCTTTCGGATTCTGGATCCAGCCCTGCATGATATCCACAGCGAGCTCTGGTAGACTCTGGATGACAGAGGCGATGAATTTCGCCGTCTGTCTGTGGAGGGTGTTCTGCATCATGGCAGTTTTTTCCTTCCATTTTTGGGCATTTTCGCTCGGCGGGTAACCGCTTAAGCTATATTTTCAATCCCGTTAGAGAAAAGTCGCTGCAAGCAACTGAAGTCGTGCCAAGGGCGGACAGCGTTCTCTAACGGGATCAATCTTTTTTAATTATACACCTTACGACATATTTTGTCAACTATCAAAAAAAGCCCTCCGCCGGCAGGTAGATCAGAGCTTTGGTATGAATTTATCTTGAATTACGAAACTCTTTTTCGGCAGTAGACTGTTTAGGGTACGGATTTTTCTTGCCCCGTAGCATAAAGTAAAATTCTCGGATATCATTACAATCATCAGTTGGTTAAAAATTGTCTAGAAGGTTTCTTCAGTAATGTTTGGCATTATGCAACGGGGTGAACTTAAAAAATCCTGAAGTTTTCAGCCCGTCGGCCTCAAAACCCCCTAAAAAGTCTCTGCCTCAACTAGTTTCGTAATTCAAAGGAATTTATATCCCGACGAGCCGAGCTGTCAGGATCCCGACTATAACGTCGGGGCTAAATACTTCTACTGATACTAATTTACCGGTGGAGTCGGTGGTTGGGGTGCCCTAAACGCTGACGCGTCGGGCGAAGCTGGACGCTTCGCGAAATTCGGGTCGGCGGCTTTGATGGAGAGATTCAAACGGCCCTTGTCATCAATTTCTTTGACGGCGACCGGTACTTTGTCCCCCACCTGCACCACATCAGTAACGCGATTGACGCGGAAGGGAGCCAGTTCGGAAATATGCACCAAGCCCTCATCGCCGCCCTTGCCAATAGCCACAAAAGCGCCAAAATCCATCAGACGAGTTACCGTTCCTTCAAATCTCTCCCCCGGCTTATAAACATGAACAATGCCCTCAATGATTTCTTTGGCGGCGGCTACCCCGTCGTGCTTGCCGGTAATTGTCACCGATCCATCATCTTCAATTTCAATCTCGGCGCCGGTATCAGCGGTAATCTTTTGAATCACTTTACCTCCCGGGCCGATAACTGCGCCGATTTTTTCCGGATTAATCTTAATCATGACGATCAACGGAGCTGATTCCTTCAAAGTTTGGCGTGGGGCGGAAATCGCTTGTTTGATGACTGCTAAAATTTGCAAGCGAGCGGCCTTGGATTGCTCCAGCGCTTCTTTGAGAATCTGGACGGGAATGCCGCCGACTTTGATGTCTAACTGAATGCCGGTAATGCCCACTTCCGTGCCGGCCACTTTGAAATCCATATCGCCGTGATGATCTTCGGGGCCTTGAATGTCAGTCAAAATTTTGTATTTACTTGGGTCTTTCTCATCAAACATCAGTCCGGTGGCAATACCGGCAACCGGTCTGGTGATTGGCACGCCGCCATCCATCAGCGCCAGTGACGA
>JBBUAE010000036.1:0-6219 GCA_038061005.1 Patescibacteria group bacterium
AGCGCCTCCGGCGAGAGGCTGTAAAATCGGAGTTTCCACTTCCAAATACCCGGCATCGTCTAAATATTTTCTGATGGCAGTGATAATTTGAGAGCGCAAAATAAATCGCTTCTTGACCTCCCCGGACATCAAGCTATCCAAATAACGACGGCGAAAACGCTCTTCCACATCCTGTAATCCATGCCATTTATCCGGCAGTGGGCGCAAGCTTTTGGCAAGCATAGTCCAGTCCTTAACTTGGATGGTTGGCTCATTGCGCTTGGTCACAAACAAAGTCCCTCGGACGAGAATGAAGTCGCCCAAATCCACCGTGTCTTTAAATAAGTCAAAAGTTGGAGCATCTATTTCCCCGCTTTTTAAGAGTCCTTGGAACAAACCGGTTCCGTCGTTAAAATTAAAAAAAGTGATGGCACCCTGGGTGCGAATAGCCATCACTCGTCCAGCGAGAGATAGTTCTTTGCCGCTCTCCGTTAGTTCAGCAAAATCTCTGATCACTTCAGCAATATTAAAATCAGGATTAGATAAAATAGGGTAGGGATTCTTTCCTGCCTGTTTAAGCAGCTCTAATTTTTTCAGCCGTTCGGCTCTAATTTCCTCTAAAGAAGCCATAAATTAAATATGCGAATATACGAATGATACTAATCTACGAATCCGCCGCGGCGGACAAATAAATGCTTTGCTATTTGTATTTTGTATTCATTCGTAATCATTCGTTTCATTCGCATTATTCGTTGATTCGCCTGCCTGCCGCAGGTAGGTATGTTTATCTCTATTTAATATCAATAATGCTATATTTTACTTCTCCTTTCGGGGTAGTGACCAACACAGCATCCCCTTTTTTCTTGCCTAGTAAGGAGCTGCCAATGGGAGATTGGTGAGATATTTTTCCTTTTAACATATCAGCCTCTTCCGAACCAACAATTGTATAGGTCGTTTCTCTGTCACCATTATCGGCTTTTTTTACGACGACAATTGAGCCGATAGTTACATTGGAACCATGACTGGAGCTAGCCGACACAATAATAGCGTTTTTCAAAATATTTTCCACTTCTCTGAGGCGATCTTCAATATCCGCCTGCTGGTCGCGCGCTTCTTGGTATTCAGCATTCTCTGATAGATCACCCAAAGATTTGGCATACTCCAGCCGTTCCGCCACCCCTTTACGGTCTACGGTTTTAAGATGGATCAATTCTTGTTGAAGCTGGTCATATTTGTCCCGGCTTAGATATTCTTTCTTTTCATCCATGGGGAATAGTATACATTGTTTTCGGGAATTGTTCAAATCTCGGCCTGTGGAAGCCACTCGGCTATTTCCTTTTGAAGCAACACAAAAATCCCCCAGCGAGGATTTTTCTTCAGCGCTTCGCGTTGCCGTTTCGCCTTTGTCCCGCAAGTTAAATCTTTAAATATCTTAATTTTTTAAATCAAAAACGAAGTTCTTTTTAATTGTGACCATGTGCTGGCGGGACGAAATCCGGAAGGCGAAAACCGGCCGGCAACAGCTCCGCGAGTGTTTCAAAATGAAACAGCCTCGCTTACTGGATTTAAAAGGCCGATTTGAACAATCCCCTCACGCCGGCTGGAGGAAAAGGTGCGTCTAGAGCGCTCTATTTTTTTATAAAAAAGCGGCCGGAAGGTGTCGCCTTGACATCGGCCCCCGGAAAGATAAGTCGGCTTAAAAAGTGAAAAAAAATTAAAAGAAAAAGGAGAAACATTCGTGTGATCGTGTCAAAAAACACAAGCACCGGATCGTTTCTCCTTTTTTGGCTGGCGGACAGCCATGCAATCGTTTTTTCAAACAATCCCGATTTCGTCCGCCATATTTGTTTGCCTGACATCCTCTTCATCGTCTTTATCAGACAAGAGAAAATTCGTCAGGCAAAAGGCAAAGAGCTAGAGGGAACAAACTAGGTTACCGTTCTTTTACTAAAACATGCGGATCATCGTTCCCTCTTCTCGCCAATCAAAATTTAATTGGTGGGAAGAGGGGGTGAGACAATGAAAATGTCGTCTTGTTTAGAGACAGCTCCTTTCTCGTCTCACCCTGGTGTTGCCTGACAGTTTCATGTTCGTCTTTTCAGACAATGCGACCCTCGTCAGGCAAAATATAAAGAACGGGGAGAGGACAATACTTATATCGTTTCAACTTCAGAAACAAATCCACTTTCGTCCTCTCTTTATAATCTTCTACCACAAACTGCGGTAAAAAACTATAAAGAGAGGGTGAGATGAAGCGGTGTGAACCAGATTCATCTCACCCAAGCCGGACAAGGCAAGTTTCGTCTTTTCAGACATATTCCGTATCGTCCGGCGATCACGCTATCTGCCGTTGCTGTTCGTTTTCGCCGAGCTGGTTTTCCTCGAGCTTCTTCCACTCTCGGAAAAGCCACTCCACGAATTTGGACAGCGTCCGCCACTGGGCCATCTTGTGGATGTGCCCGTTGGTGTAGCGTTTCTTGCCGTCCACCTCAATCACCTCCGGATGAGCCAGACGCAGCTTCTGTTTGTAGGCGAGAAGCTTCCGGCCCCAGTCCGAATCCGGCCGGCGGTTGAACTGGTCGGCCAGCAGGTAGAGCGCTTGCCTGGCATCGGGATGCCAGTTGGCGACTTCTCCACCGCGACGGCGGGGAAAACGCCCATCGGCGAGGACATGGACCCCGCAGAAGGCCTTAAGCTTGGGCGCCGTTTCAAACCGCCGGATATCGCCGATAGCGGCAATGATCCGAGCGGAAATGGCAGGCCCCACTCCGGTGATGGGCTTGAAAATCTTGTCATAGACATCCAAGCTTTCCACCGCTTTGGCCAGATCGCGATTGCGCGCCGCTTCCTCTTTGAGAAGCACCGCGAGGATCGGATCGTTGGCCTTCGCCTCGTCGTAGAGTTTTTCCACTTCACCTTCGGGATAGAGACCCTCGGGATGGCAGAAAATCTTGCCGATGAGCGAAGTGCGAATGCGCTGTTCGCAGGCAATCCGCGCTTGCAGCGCTTCCGTCCGAGCCCGGAGCGCCTCTCGCACCGAGATAGTGGCCAGGTCGGCCGGGGTGGTAATCGTGAAGAGCTCGGGCATGGACTTAAGGAGCGAGGCCAAGAGACCGGCATCGTCTTCCTTGTTCTCCGACTTTCGCCTCTGCTTGAAAGCGAAAGTTGGAATGCGGTGGACCAGCGCGCCCACTTGCTGACCACGGCGGGTCAAGGCGTAAGCCAGGCAATCGCCACTGCCACCCAGAATCATGGCCACGTGGTCGTCCTTTTGGAGACCAGCGTAACGCGCCGGGCATTTGGTGGCGACCTGATACTGGCTGTCAATCTTCCGCCAGTGGGTCGGAATGATTGACGGATCGTCATCCACGGCCGTTCGCTTGCGCCACTTCAAGTGGTGTAGTGGGTAGGACGAGATATTTTCGCCTTCCTCAAGCGGGCGATGGACGACGGGAAACTGGCCGCGCACGAAATCAAGTTCGTCGGTTTCGGTCGCTAGTTCCAGCGTCGTGACCTCTTCGCCAGCTAAAATAACCAGCTGGGTCGGCCGAGATTCTTGCTCGGCGGTCTTCTTCGTCCGATGACGGATGCCGATGTAGCGCATCGTTCATACCTCCGATAGATAGATTATTCGTTCTCATACGAGAACAGGGTAAAGATCAAGGGGGAGACACCGTCATCTACGTTTTCAATTAAGAAAACATGTCGATAATCGTCTCCCCTGTCAAATTTCATCCGAGATAAAATCTGAAAGGGAAGGGTGAGACAAATGAAGAAACGTCTTGTTTAAAGACATCTTCCTTTTCGTCTCACCCCGGGTATTGCCTGACATCGACGTCATCGTTTTTTCAGACAATGCAATTCTCGTCAGGCAAAATAAAGAACTGGGAGACAGAACAGAACGGTTCTCGTTATAAAACAGCAATAACTTCGTCCTGTCTCCTTTTGTTAGGTTAGCATATAAAAGCTTTTTTGTCAATGTTTGTGTACAGAGTACGGTCTGCGAAATAGTTCTTTTCCCTGCTTAGAACGAAGCATTAGTTTTGGGAAAACTTACGGAGCTATCGCATTAACAAGGTGAGAGAGTCCTATCTTTTGAAAAGACTTTCGCAGGGCACCTGAGCATGGTTTTTCTGTACTCAGGAAATCAGGTGCCCGAGAAGAGCAAGAAATTTCCGCTGGGAAATTTCAAGGCGTGCTTTTCAAAAGATCAGGACGAGCGAAATATTCCGGCGTATTCACTGCCATCCAGTCCACCAGCGAGCGTATAACGAAGACGCCACCGATGGTATTTTCGCGATGACCGCGTTCCATCACCACCGCGAAGGCATAGCGCGGATTGTCGTAGGGGAAAAAGCCCATCACCCATGAATTGACATTGATTTTAGACACGCCCAATTCGGCCGTTCCTGTTTTGGCGGCAATTTTAACATCCACAGTATTGAGACCTTTGGCCGTGCCCTCTAATACGGCTAGCCGCATCCCCTCGCGCACGATCGCGAAATAATTGCTCGGAACAGGCATCTGCGTCCCCGGCGGTTTAAAATTGTCGCCCTGTTTAATGATGGTTGGTTTCAGCACAAAGCCGTTATTAGCCAAAGCCACCGTTACCCGCGCCATTTGAATCGGCGTTACTTGCACGCCATATTGGCCAATCGCCGTGTGGTAAGTATCACCCACGCGCCAAGTTTTATCCTCGTAGTTGGCTGCCTTCCAGACCGGATCTGGAATGGTCCCGTCCGTCTCATTGCCCAATTCTATACCAGTCGTGGTGCTCAAACCAAACATTTCGGCGTATTTTTTAATGTTGTTAATCCCCAGACCTGGCTGCCCTTGAAATCCGCCACCCACTTCGTAAAAATAAACATCGGAGGAAACGGAAATAGCCTGCCGCATATCCACCCATCCCTGTGGCTGCCAGTCGCGAAAAACCGATTTGAGTTTGGGGTCATAAGGATTGGGAATTTCAATCTGACCGGTACTCAAAATTTGCTTGGCTGGATCGATCACTCCTTCGACCAGCGCACCGATGGCTATAATTGGCTTAAAGACAGAACCGGGAGCGTAGAGACCGGAGATGGCACGATTAAGAAAGGGCTTACTAGCGTCAACTAAATATTTTTTGATTAGATCTTGATTACTGCGACTGGTCATTACATTAGAATCATATTCGGGATAACTAACCAGAGAAATAATTTCACCGGTTCGGACGTCCATTATGACACCAGCGCCACCGACAAAATCCCGTTCACGAGCGACGGTTTGCACCAAAGCAAAAAATTTTCCCTGCAGACGGGAATCAATGGAGAGAGTAATTGGTTTGCCGCTATCCGCTTCGGACAAATTATGGTCGGATTGGACATTGCCTAAAGCATCAACTTCTTCCAGCCGCAAACCTTTTTTACCGCCTAAGATATTATTAAATGATTCCTCTGCTCCATGCCGGCCGATCAAATCCTTCTGTCCCAAATCATTCGCTTTAACTTCTAGAGCCGTCGGATAGCCGATATAGCCAAGAAGATGGGAGAATCCGGGTTGGTTAATGTAGGCGCGAGCTGGATTATTCCAAGCCAACTCTACCCCCCGGCGATCATAGATGATGCCGCGATCCGGCCTAATCTCGGTATAACGAAAGGTGTTGTTTTGACTACGTTTGGCATATTCATCTCCACGCACCACTTGCAAAATCGTCACCCAACCGGCTAATAAAAAGCCGACCAAAAAAAAAGTGAGCAGAGTTACCCGCAAAGAAATTTTGGAGATTGGTCTTTCCATCCGACCCTCAAATTGGTGCGTGTCTAAATCCGGCAAATTGCTGGAGTCCAAAAAAATCTCATCGGGATCAATATAGTTGTCTTTAATATTCTTACGACGCATGATTATTTTATCTATAAAACTCTTTTTCGGCAGCAGACTTTTTAGGGTACGGATTTTTTGAAGCTTAAAAAATCCTGAAACGCTCGTCTCGCCAGCCTCGCGACCCCCTAAAAAGTCTCTGCCTCAACGAGTTTTATAACTCAAGGTTCATTGATGAAAAAACATAATATCTTTTTTGTAACCTTCCACCACCAAGAAAACGAGAATAAAAATAATGGTAAAATTAAATTGAGTTTTGAGCCAGCCGGTATTGGGCAAACCATAGGTAAAATCGTATAAAAAAGCTAAAACGATGGCCTCCCAATATTTAGGCCAAATGAGAATACCAACTAACCCTAAGATAGTCAGAAGCCACCACGGAGC
>JBBUAE010000036.1:6319-14781 GCA_038061005.1 Patescibacteria group bacterium
TAGGCCAAATGAGAATACCAACTAACCCTAAGATAGTCAGAAGCCACCACGGAGCCATAAAGAGCAGGACCAGATAAACGAGGGAGTAGATTACTCTAGCCATGAGATTTAGGGATTAGGAATTTCTACCCAGACGAGTTCGGCCAAATTGATCGGGCTTTTAAAAATAATTTTTTGAAAGGGGTTATTAGGATCGTTGTAGATCTTACTGACCGTGCCAAGAAGATAGTCACCAATAAGGCTTGTTTTGACCAGATCACCCACCTTAATCACCACTCCACGCGGCAAAGAAAGAGAAAAGTTGCCATTGCCTTGGCCCCCCGCCACGGCCGGCACTTTTTTATCACCAATAACCACGGGGATAGTCTCGCCGGACGTAGAGTAAAGCTTGGCTTTGGTCAGATTAGACGAAACATAAGCAATTTGGCCTAAGATAGTATTCTGGTTCAAAAAAATCAGCTGCCCCACCTTAAGCTCTCGGGCTTGATTAGTTCCGATATCCAATAAAAGGATGTCATAGGGCAACTGATTGGGTTTGGCTAAGACTTTCGCGATGATTGGTTTATACTTCGCTACCCTCTCTGTCGCCAGATTACGCAAGTCGGCATTGGCTTTGGCCAAATCTATCTTATTGAGCAAGAGAACTTTAAGTCGATCATTCTCTCCTTTGAGCCGCTCGTTTTCCTCGGCCAGATGGTTTTGCTGAATGAAAAAATTTAAAGTTTGATCGATCGGCGCACCGATGGCTCGATCGATCTTGATGAAAGGATAAATAACAAACGATAGAATACGGTCTACCAAGCTAGCAGTTTGAGATCCCCAAAGATAAATCGCTACTACCACAAACACCAGCAAAATAATCTTTCCGATCTGCGCCCGATCTGGCTCGCGATTAGCGCGGAGGTAGTTCATCCTCGTCGTCAATTAAGATATCCAAGTAATGATCCAGATCTTCTAAAATAACGCCAGTGCCACGGACCACTGCCGTATGTGGTTCTTCCACGATATGAATGGGAATTTGCAGCTCTTTTTCCAATAATTCTTGCAGTCCGTGGATATAAGAGCCGGCCCCGACTAAGACGATACCGCGGTGCATAATATCAGACACCACTTCGGGCGGAGTGGATTCCAACACCTCTTTAATGGCATCCACAAAAATAATAATGGAGCGAGTGATGGCCTCGCGAATGTCCGCATCAGTAATAACCACCTCGCGTGGCAGACCGGTCACCAAATCTCGCCCGCGAATAGTCGCCTCCATCGGTTCATCTTTTTTATACACCGAGCCAATGGCGATTTTCACGTCTTCGGCCGTTTTTTCGCCCAACAGAATTTTAAACTCATCCCGCACATAAGCCATAATGTCTTTATTGAGACTGTCGCCGGCAATATGCAGATTTTTGGATCGGACGATTCCTCCAAGCGACACCACGGCAATATCAATGGTTCCGCCGCCGCAGTCAATAATCATACTGCCCACCGGATCGTTGATCGGCAAGCGAATTCCCAAAGCGGCCGCCATGGGACCTTCCACCACATGGATCTCGCGCGCCCCGGCATTACGCACCGCGTCGCGTACCGCTCGCCGCTCCACATTAGTAATACTGGTTGGGACACTCACTACTACTCGTGGCCGAAAGAAGTTTTTGGAAGAGGGCCCAGCGGAACGACGAATAAAATAAGCGAGCATTTCTTCCGTTACTTCAAAATTAGAGATCACGCCATTTTCCAGTGGATGGATGGCAGTGATATGTGCTGGCGTACGACCGGTCATTTGCTTGGCATCAGTGCCGACCGCCACCACGCGGCCAGTCTTCTCGTTGATCGCCACGATGGATGGCTCGACCAGAACAATCCCCTGCCCTTTTACATAAATTAGCGTATTGGAGGTGCCTAAATCAATGCCGATATCACTGGAGAACATTTGATAGATTTTTTCAAACATAAGTTATTTTAGGACTGTCGCGTTTGGATGCAGTTCGAGGCGCAAGCGAGGTGAGGAGCGAGCTAGCGTAGCTCCGCAAGACCTTTTGAGATAGTTTGCAAGCAAAGCGCAGCAAATCTATCCAAAAGGGATACTGTTCCTGTAGAGAACAAACCGACCCTCCCAACGAAAAAATGCGCCAAACACGGAAGTCCTAGTTATCTTACCTTAAAAGACCCCCATGGTCAAAAGAACCCAGGAAGTCAAAATCACCTTTAAAATACAGGCTAAATTCTATTTATCGCTAAATTTATGATATGTTCCAAAAACTGCGGGTAAGAAACGCCAATGGCGGTCAGAGATTTCGGCAAAAGCGATTCCGCGGTCAAGCCGGGCAGGGTGTTAACCTCTAATACATAAATGCCGCGGGGCGAGACAATGAAATCTGTGCGGGAATAATGTCGTAAACCAAGTAGTTCGTGTACCGTGCGCGCTAATCTTTCCAGCTCTACTTTGTGCTCCGGCGAAAACGGCCCGGGGACTAATTCTTTCGTCTCGCCAGAATATTTATCAATATAATTCCAAACACTTTGGCCAGACGGACGGACAATTTCAATCGGCAAAAGCGCATAGATTGGCTCTCCGCGGAAATTGGCCACTACGCCACAAGTGGCTTCGCGTCCGCGAATATATTCTTCCACCATCACCGAATCAGAATAATCCAGACAATCGGCAATGGCTTCGGCTAGATCTTCCAAATACGGTACAAAGAATAAGCCGACCGAGGAACCGCGATCAGCCGGTTTAACGACATAAGGCGGCGCGAATTTCAGAAACACTTCACGAGCTTTTTGGGCTAGATCATCCCCCGCCTGCACTGGCAGATGTTGAGCCACCTTCAAACCGTTTTGGCGTAGAACATTTTTGGCCAGAATTTTATTCATTCCCAACCGCGAAGCCAAATGGCCCGAACCAGTATAAAATACATCTAGGTCGTCTAAAAGTTTTTGCACTCGCCCATCTTCGCCATATTCGCCGTGCAGGCAATTAAAAACCACATCTACTAGGTGAGGTAAATTAGTTGGATTAAGTGGTAATCCCCGATGATGCCAAGTACCATCTTTAGTAATTAAGATGTCTTCTGGCTGATACTGTTCTGGCAAATAATTAAGTACCTGTCCACCCGTTTTTAGCGACACATCATATTCACACCCCATTCCTCCTCTTAATACTCCAACTCTAAGTCTAGACATTAGTTTACCCTATGGAGTAAAAATCTTTAGATTTTAAAATTGCGAAGCAATTTTTACTCCATAGGGTTAATTATATCACTAGCAAAAAAGACGAGCTAATGCCCGCCTTTTTTATTTAGAGTTCCAGCGCTTATTTCAAAATTCCTTGGATTTTTGTCACCACATCATCCAGGGTGAAATTGGCTTTGATGAGAAAATCGTTGGCTCCGAGCTTTTTTGCCTTCTCAATATCTTCTTTCTGTCCTAAGTTGGAGAAAACTATGATCGGAGTGTTCTTTAGAGCATCATTGGCTTTTATTTTTTCCAATACTTCAAAACCGTTTAGGCCCGGCAGCAATAAATCAAGCAAAATTAGGTCCGGATGGTTATCGGTCGCTTGAGTTAAGGCACTGGCGCCGTCCATCGCCACCACGACTGCGTAGTTTTCCTTTTCCAACCGTTTCGCTGTTAAGGAACGCAAAAATTCATCATCTTCTACAATTAAAATTTTCCTTTGCTCTGCCATATTTTTATTCAAATTATTACTAAGTGATATTGGGTTCTATTATATCTAATGGAGCCCCCAAAGACAAGTGGACAGAGTTCTCGTGCAATCTAAGAGCGAGCCTCCTTATTTACGGAGACTAGCGAGCCTGCCTGCCGGCAGGCAGGCGCGACGGCACCCCGCCTGCCGGCGAGGCAGGGAGCTCGAGGAATTTTCTAGCAAGAAAATATCCGTGCTCCGTAAATAAGGAGGCGAGTGGCCTATTATAGCTAATCAGGATAACAAAGACAAGCGCTCTACAAGCTATTTTGCTTTAGCGGTAAAGTGAAGTGAAACGACACACCCCCATTTTTTCCACTTTCAAACCAGATTGTTCCCCCGTGCTTTTCCACAATATCACGAGAAATGTAGAGGCCAATACCACTGCCGTTTGGTTCCATTTTAACGGCATTGGGCGCCCGAAAGAATTTACTAAATATCTTGCCTTGCTCGGCCAGTGGAATGCCCACCCCGGAATCAGCAATGACAATCTCCGCCCGGCTTTGGGCAGAATTAATCTTGTCATCCAAAACTGTAACCGTTACCTGCCCACCAAGCGAGGTGTATTTGATCGCGTTGTCAATCAGATTTTCCATAACGATGCGAATTTTTAAAGGATCTAAGGGAATAGCCGACAACGGTTTCGGCGGTTTAACATAATCCAGTTTGATTTTTTTGCTTTGCGCCTGATTGGAGAATTCAAACAAAACACTGGCAATTAACTTTTCTAGTTCAGTGGGTACAAAATTATATTCTGATCGTTCCGTCTCAATTTGATCCGCGTTAAGTAAGTCATTCACGATACTAATCATTCGCTCCGTACTCGTAAACCCTTTGGCTAAAAAATCTTTTTGCTCATTGGTAATGATCCCTAACTGACCGGATTGCATCATATCAAAAGTCCACTTGATGGCCGAGAGTGGCGTCCGTAGCTGATGAGTAGTTACGGCAATAAATTTGGACTTGGCTTCTTCCAAACTGGCCAGTCTTTTATTGGCCAGGGATAGTTCCAAATCTTTAGCCGCCAATTCACGGGCGTTGGCTTCTAATTCCTTATTAAAATTGCGTAGCTCATTAATCTTTACTTCTTCTTCCGCCGCATGAGTAGCTAACAGCACCTCTCGACTACGAATCAAGCTGGAAACAAAAGCGGAGAAAAAGCCGATGATAATATAAATCAAAGAGATGAGTTCAGTTTTAGCCAAGAGGACCATTGACCACTCGTTATTTAACAGAAAAGTAGGCGCTTGCCCACTCACCCAGCTCAAAATATTAGTGCTTTGAACTACCAACAGCAGATTAACCGCTAAAGCGATGGTAGAAGCCAACACGGCCGGATAAAAACCACCAAATAAAATGATGGATTCAATGATCGGCACGACAAGAGCCACGGGCATAATACCGTCTACTCCACCCAAGACATAAACCAGCAGGACTAATAAAACAATTTCTGTGATTACTTGAACATAGCCAAGTAATGATAAGCCACGAGCATCTTGTCTAATTTCTATCACTTTAACCCACAGAAGGAAAAACAAATTAGCCAACCAGAGCAATCCGAATATAATATAGAGCCAGATATCAACCGAGCTTAGAAAGTCAAAATTTTGCCATTGACGATACCGAGCCAGAAAACAGATGGCGACAATGCCAATCAAATAATACCAACGCGCGTTGACTACCCAACGATTAGCTTGCAACTTATAGTTTTGTAACTCACTCATAAATCCTTCTTTGAATTTTTCTTCCTCCCTCCCTGTGGGCTTTTCCCATCATACTTCGCGGAGACTAGCGAGCCTGCCGGCGAGGCAGGGAGCTCGAGGAAAATTTCAGCCTAGCCCGGCTGACGCCGTCGGCCTAGGGCAGAAATTTATCCGTGCTCCGCGAAGTATGATGGGAAGCCCTTTTATTATAGCACTCGTCTACGTAAACGCCTGTGGAAATCTAGGGCAAAACGATGGGCCTCGCTGTTAGCCAGCAAAATTTCTTGCTCGTGATTTTCAACCACTTCCCGGTTTCCCAAAATATTTTTGGCCCGGTGATGTTCGTCTTTTACCATACTGGCGGTTTTAATTTTTAATTCCAGCGCTGTAACAATTTTATTGAGCGCGGAGAGTTGGGCCTGACCGCCGTCAATGACAATCAAATTCGGGAGGCGCCAGTCATCATGACCAAAGCGCCGGAGAACAATTTCTGTCAGATTAGCAATATCGTTGGCCTGGTCTTTAGCCCTACCCTTAATTTTAAAATGCCGATATTCACTCCTGGCCGGTTCGCCGCCTTCCACCACGGCCATCGCCCCGACGGTATTTTTACCGCCTAGATGAGCAATATCATAGGCCTCAATCCGATATAAACTTTGAGCGTCTGACAGATCATAGCGGTTTTTAATCAGGGCCACATCGCGAATGTGGTTTAATCCAAACAGTCGGTTTCTGATCGCCACCGCCCTTTCAAAATCTTCCTGTTTCGCGGCTTTCTTCATCTGTTTTTCTAGAGTTTTAACAATATCTTTCTTTTTGCCCAAAAATAAATTTTTGAGGTTGTGAATAGTTTGTCCGTATTCTTTCTGTCCGATTAGGCCGCCGCAGACGCCCGGACACAAGCCAATTTGGGCGTCAAAACAGAGTTTGCCAGAGTTCGGCAGGCATTTCGTCCGGTAGGGAAAAATTCGGCGAATGATCTTCATCGCTTCCCGCAATTCCCCGCCGCGCGGAAAGGGGCCAAACTTGTATCTAATCTGTTTTTGCAAGTTGGCGCTTTCGGCTAATTCCTTGCCGCGAATCGTCAGAACGCGCGGATAATCTTCTTTGGTAACGATGACGAAATTAAAGCTTTTATCATCCTTTTCTCGCACATTATATTTTGGGCGGTATTTTTTAATTTGGAGCGCTTCCCAAATTAACGCTTCCAGCCCGGAATCGGTTTGAGTGAAAGAAAGGCTATCAGCTTGCTCCACCATCGCCACAATGCCCGGTCCGCGCGCGTTTACCACCTCCGCGTTAAAATAGCTCCGCACTCGATCGTGGAGCGAGGTGGCTTTGCCGATATAGATAATTTCCGAGTCTGTCTTAAAAAAGTAGACGCCCGGAGTATCTGGTAAATTAATTTTTTTTACTTCTTCTAATTTCACCGGGGTTGACTTATTATTAAATAGACTATATATTAAAGACAGAAAAATTCAATTGAAAGGAGGAGGGTAGCATGAAAAACGGCTTATTCGAACCAGGAGACATCGTGGCCTTATTAGAATCGGGTGAATTGTGGCTTCTCGAACATAAAATCGACGAAACCGAAATCACGTCGTGGGGAGTGTCCAACAACACCGGCGATTCAATCCTTAATCACGGATCCTTTCGACTGGCCACCGAAGAAGAGCAGAGGATCTTTCAACCTTCACCACTTTACAGATAGCCTCCGCGACCCCGGCGCTCACGTGCTCGGGTCGTCTCGCCCGCCGAAGTTTTCATCAGAAAATTTTCGGCGGGTTTTTTATTTCCTTCTCAACACCCGGCGTAAATACTTCGCCGTGTGGGAATCATAGTTGTTCACGACTTCCTCCGGTGTACCCTTGGCCACCACTTGCCCGCCCTGGTCGCCGCCGTCCGGACCAAGATCAATGATGTAGTCAGCGTTTTTGATGACATTCATATTATGTTCAATCACCAAGACAGTATTACCCTTATCTACCAGTTTCTGCAAAATGGTCACCAGATTTTTAACATCTTCATAATGCAAACCGACCGTCGGTTCGTCTAAGATATAGATAGTTTTTTCTATGTGCGGCCGATAAAGTTCAGAAGAAATTTTTACCCGTTGGGCTTCTCCGCCAGACAGGGTCGTCGCCGACTGGCCTAATTCCAAGTAGCCCAAACCAACTTCGTCCAGCGTTTTAAGCCGATCATTTATTTGCGGAATATCCTCAAAAAACTGGAGCGCCTCTTCCACCGTCATATGCAATACCTCACTGACATTTTTGTTCTGATATCTCACCTCCAGGGTTTCTTTCTGAAAACGCGTCCCGCCGCAAACATCACACTCCACATAAACCGTCGGTAAAAAATGCATTTCCACCGCGATGGTGCCATTACCCTGGCAGGCTTCGCACCGACCGCCTTTCACATTAAAAGAAAAGCGATTTGGTTTCCAACCGCGCACCCGGGCCAACTCGGTCGTGGCAAACAAATCGCGGATAAACGTCCAAGCGCCAGTATAGGTGGCGGGATTAGAGCGTGGCGTCCGGCCAATCGGCGCCTGGTCTATCATTACCGTCCGGCCGACATATTCCGTACCCGTAAGCTCTTGGCAATTAAAAAGTTCATTGGTGCGATAATGCCGTTCCAGTCGCCCCTGCAAGTTTTTGTACAGAATTTCGTAGACAAAAGAAGATTTACCGGAACCGGACACTCCGGTCACACTAATAAATTTCCCCAAAGGAATATCCACATTTAGATTTTTGATGTTAAAAATGTGCCCGCCTCGAATCCTAATGGTGCCTTTTTCGCCAGTTCGTCTTTTGTCTGGCAGGGGAACTTTTTTGTCTCCGCGTAAATAATCTACGGTCAGCGAATTATAGTCATTCTTTTTGGCAGTTAGCACTTTATCGGTATATTCCGACACAATAACCTTACCGCCATGCTTACCGGCGCCCGGTCCGATATCTACCAAATAGTCGGACGAAAAAATCGTATCTTCGTCGTGCTCCACCACGATAATTGTGTTGCCCAAATCACGGAGGCCTTTTAAGGTCGTGATTAATTTA
>JBBUAE010000037.1:0-3846 GCA_038061005.1 Patescibacteria group bacterium
TTAAGCACTTTTTGCTATACTTCACCCTATAGAGTAAAACTGTGAAGTAATTTAAAATCTTCACCCTATTGAGTAAAAATCCGTTAGGATTTTAAAATTGCGAAGCAATTTTTACTCAACAGAGTAAAAGATTTTTGTTCTATAGAGTAAACCATGGAGGAATCCAAAAAAGAAGAGATTAAGGACTTGCTAGAGAAGAACCTAAAGGTGTCGGAAGAAAATAACGATCTTCTCAAAGGAATCATTCGACATAGTCGTTGGAGTCTCGCCTTGACAATCATCAAGTGGGTAATAATTGTGGGAGTGACTCTGGGCGCTTATTACTATTTTGAACCGTTATGGAATAAAACCATGGATTTATATCGTAGTATTATAGAGTCGACCTCGACCACATCCGATGTCAAAACCGACCAAGTAAAGAATAACTTAAATTTAATTCGCCTTAGTCTTTGAGAATAAATTGCCGAGATAGCTCAGTTGGTAGAGCATTCGCCTGAAGAGCGAGGGGTCGCCGGTTCAAACCCGGCTCTCGGCACAAAAGAAACGCGCCACAGCTCTAGAATTCGAGAGGGGGCGCTAAAGTTTTGCCGCCCGCATCATATCCACTCACGCAGGGGGATTTTCCTCTATTTTAAATTGATTTCACTCGGATTTTTTGGATTTTTTCTTTGTCTATTTTGGGTAAGCGCAGAGTAAGCAATCCGTGGCGCTCAATAGCTTCTGATTCTTCGGTCTCTACTTCGCAAGGCAGGATGACAGTGCGAGAGAAGGCGCCCCAGTATAACTCTTGATGAATATAATCTTCCTCACGGGCTTCCGCCGGGCGTTCACGAGTCCCTTTAACGGTAATCATCTCGCGATTAATGGTAATAGAAAGATCTTCTGGCTTAACGCCAGCCACCATGGCCTGAATAATAATCTCCCCGGGTGTCTGATAAACATCTACCGTTAGCTCTCCCACTTCCGGCTCTTCCTCTAGCCATCGGCCTCTCTCTTTGCCCTTGTCAGCTAAAATAATCTTAGCCGTTTCCTCGGTTTCAGTCTCCGCATTTTCTTCATAAGGAACGCTACCGGTGATTCTCTCAAAAAAAGATCTTTTATCTTTGAACATATTTAATTTTTTTAGCTTTGATCATTTCAAACAAAACCATCAAAGCAATAGTTAGTACCCATAAAACAATTAGTAAGGGGAACAAATACTGGCCACCATTGATAATTATAAAGAAATTGAAGAAAGTATGCAATAGTGAAGCGGTCAGTAAACCGCCTAAGATATAAAAGATTTTTCCCCACCCCTTTTTATAAAAAGCTAGAGCGATAAAGACGCCCACTACGGCCGAGGATAGGATGTGAAGTGGGGTGGCGCCCAAAAAGCGCAAATTGCCGCTCATCAGGAAATCAAAACTTTTGGCTCCCATACAGACCAATTGGCTGAAATTAAAGCCGGCCGCGCCGCTGCACAGCGAATTAAGTCCAAAAAACATATTTTCTACCGCCGAGAAACCGAGGGCGGCAGTAATCATGTAAATCACCGCGTCTACCGGCTCATCAAAACTCCGTCGGGGGAAAGCGCCCACCAAAGCGGCCAAGTATTTTACGAATTCTTCAATCAAAGCCCAAACAAAAAAGACGGACAAAAACGGAAAAATATAGGCAAAATTTTGGTAGTTAAAAATTGGGGAGACCCGGAAATTTTCCAGTTGTGAAATATTGATATTGGACACAGCTTGTTCCAGCCATAAAGCCAAAAAGACATACAGACCGCCTAGGAAAAAAGTCAAAGCAATAATTTTTTTCGGTTCGGGGTTCTCCCGATCTTCTCGCAACCAAAACCACAACCAAAAAAACGCTGGCAATAATCCTCCTAATATAGCTAAACCGATGACCTTAGGTATCATCCCATTAGAAATTTACATGCTTTCTAAAGCCCGACCCCACCCCATGTCTTATTTTGTTATATTGATTTCTCATCCCATTAGAAGCCTATATACTTCATATCTTTTATTGGTCGACCACGGTTCTTGTCGTTATTTTTCTTTCTCATCTTCATTTATTACTTCAGCTTCTAACGGGACAAGTCTCGCTTAAATTATACCTCAATTTTATTGAGGTGAAAGGCATAATCCCGACGCGCAAAGCGGTCGGGACCCCGACCTAATGCGTCGGGGCTATAGCCCTAGATTGCCTCTAGCCTTTATTCTTCTGGCAGAAGGGAGTTTTTTGCCCTTGATTCTCAAATAAGCCGCTATCGCAATCATGGTGGCGTTATCAGTCGAGAGTTTATGGGAGGGAAGTAATAATTGCATAGTAGGGAATTCTTTTTTAAATTTTTTCTTAAATTGCTGGCGCAATTCTTGGTTGGCCACTACTCCGCCCCCAATAATCAAAGTTTTAATCTTGTATTGCTTAAGAGCGCGGCCAGTCTTAGCCAGTAAGACATCAATGACCGCTTGCTGAAATTCATAAGCAATGGCCTTTTTATCGTCCTCCGTCAGATGAGAAATTTTTTTGACCCCGTTAGAAGCCGCCCTCCCGCTTAAAGCGGGACGGCTACTGCCGCCTTGGGGCGGCTTGCTTCTAACGGGGTTGACTAAATATAGAACGGCTGTTTTCAAACCGGAAAAGGAAAAATCAAAATCGGGCGAATTAAGCATCGGCCGTGGCAGTTTGTACTTGGGAGTGAAACTCCCAAGTTGAAATTCTTTGGCTAATTTGGCTATGGCCGGTCCGCCTGGATAAGGCAGGTCCAAAAGGCGAGCGACTTTGTCAAAAGCTTCGCCAACGGCATCATCTCGGGTGCGGCCAATTACTTGGTATTTGAGCCAATTTTTTATCAGGACTAATTCTGTGTGCCCTCCAGAAATAAGTAAAGCGAGGGCGGGAAAATCTATCTGGCCGTTTCCTTTCTTGCCATCTGCCAGAAGCGACGAGTAAATATGCCCCTCCAAATGATTGATGGGGACGAGGGGTAAATTCCACAGCTTAGCTAAAGTCATAGCAAAATTGATGCCAACCCATAAGGCCGGTTCCAATCCGGGTCCGGCCGTGACGGCGATAGCATCTATCTTTGGCGGTTCAATGGATGGAAGGAAATTTGGCAGAGCTTCCTTTAAGTATTCTTCTTGCTCCAGTATTTTTTGAATTTTAGTAGTACTTTTTGAATCTAAGGTTTTTGGTGTTTTGACTAGCTTTAATAACTTGGCTTGCTTCAGAGCTTGCTTAAGCAGGGGAATGAGTTTTTTACCGTGCTCGCGTTTGGCAATCATCGGGACTACCCCTCCCCAAACCCGATGGATATCAATTTGTGAAGCTATTGTGTGAGCCAGTACATTAAAAATCGGTTTTTCAAAACCGCCTTCTGCCTTAATAATACTAATCGCTGTCTCATCACAGCTAGTTTCAATGGCTAGTATCTTCATAACTTTAGTGGGCGATACAGGGCTCGAACCTGTGACCTCATCGACGTCAACGATGCGCTCTACCAACTGAGCTAACCGCCCAAGCATATACAGGATAGCAAAAAATCGGCTTTAGTAAAGTACCCAGTTTTTTACTCTAAAGAAATAATCTGAATGCCCTTTTTCTTAATTTCTTTCTCCGGCCAAAATAATTTATCTATCTTGAATTTACCCACGTAAGTAACTTTCTTCTCTATTTTTCTTCCGGTGTAATTTTTTGTGATCGGACTCCATTCCTCCAATACTAAAATATTACCCTCATTAACTTCAAAATCATCAAGCCTTAATTCATACTTCTTTTTCCCCGAAACGACCGCCTCAAAATATTCTGGCCAGATTTTTTTTATTTATGGTAGTCATAAATTAATTACTTGATTAAGTAATGCGG